>JAIBAJ010000172.1 GCA_019695265.1 Bacteroidia bacterium
ATCTATATAGCTGTGCCGTGGATTATAATGATGGAAATGGAAAAGTATAAATTACAAAAATCCAAGCATGAATGATAATAATATCGGTCAGAGACCAATTTCTCAACCGACCTCGTTGCAAACGAGGGCGAGCGCGGGTATGTATTTTTGCAAACTAATAACTACCGCTAATTTAATCAGCGTACGTCGGATTGTAATGGAGAAATAAACTATGAAAAACAAAATCCATAAAATTATTAAGGTCTGGATAATCCCCGTCCTTATGCTTATTTCTTCATCGCTTTATGCTCAATTGAGTGGAGTATACACGATAGGAGGGTTAAACCCAAACTATGCCAGTTTCAATCAGGCTGTTGCCGACCTGAACCAGCAAGGTATTTCGGATTCAACCATTTTTAAAATCCGCAATGGGGTATATAATGAAACTGTTGTGATTGATCCCGTACAGGGGGCTTCGGCCGGCAGCCCTGTAATCTTCGAATCTGAAAATGGCGACAGTAGCTTAGTTGTATTACAGGGCGATTCAGTGGTCTCTGCTCGTTATGTATTAGAAATAAATGCGGCTTCCTATATTGTATTTAAAGGTATTACGTTCAACAACACGGGAAGCCACGACTCGTTGGTGTATCTTGCAGGTGCAGCGTCTCACTTGAGGTTTCTTAACAATCAGTTTTTGGATACTGATGGAAGATACTTTGTTCATTCAAAAATCGATTCAAATGATAGTTTGCATTTGAATGGTTATAACGAATTTCGTTCTAATCTTTTTAAGGGTAATAGCAATTCTCGTGTTTTTTTTAGCACGAATAATCAAAACTCAACTTATCCAAAAGCACAAGGTAATACTTTTATGCACAACAACTTTGTTGACGGTTCAAGTTTACATCTATCAGGGCAACAAAGTGTCCAAATCAGCGAAAATATATTTATTTCAGATTCAAATTTATTTGTTGGTGGCTGTTTTATAAACGCGAGTTCAAGGTTAAATATCACAAATAATATATTGAGTAATTCACGAATGGATGTTAGAGGAAACTGGAATTCTGATCAATCTTTTCCCACATTAATAGCAAACAATTTTATTTGCTCGGATTGGTTGAACCCTTTACTTGGTTCAGCATACACCGGAATGTTAGTTGGTGGATTTAATAATTTAAATATTCTATTTAACACGATACATACAAAATTTGATTTTCAATCCAATGGTAATTTTTCAGCAACACTATCAGTGGGTCAGGAACAATCAGTTAATAGTCGGATAATAAATAATATAATATACAATGAAGGTCAAACAAAGGCGTTATATGTGTTTGATACAGCTGATGATATATGGGATTATAATAATATTTATACCGAAGGAGACACTTTCGCATCTTTTATGGGTAGCTACTTAAATTCGTTTTCAGATTGGCAACAAACAACTGCATTTTGGCCGGAAGATACACCTTATGATATGCACTCCCTTTCCATTGCTCCGGAGTTTATTTCCGACAGCCTCCCCGATATTGTTCCCGGCTCCGAACTATGCGGTCGTGGTATATGGATGGATGAAGTTACTACCGATATATACGGAAACGCCCGCAACAATCCGCCCACCATAGGGGCTTTTGAGTTGCCCACGCCCTGCACCGTAGGCTATCCAAACACTGAAGAAGAACCCTACATCTTTAACATTTCGCCCAACCCCGCCACAGAAACCCTGAATATTATGTATATTGATAAAGAGCTAAACACCACGCTCCGAATCACCAACGGCATAGGGCAAACGGTATATAGCAAGAGAATAAAATTGGGAATTTCTGCTATCAGCCTTTCCGAAATACCGGCGGGAGTTTACCTGTGCAGCCTGAACACCGGCGATAGGGTAATAGCCAAACAAAGGTTGGTGGTGGTGAGATGAAAAACAAAATCCATAAAATTATTAAGGGTGGGATAATCCCCGCCCTTATGCTTCTTTCTTCTACGAATTGGGCTCAACTTAGTGGCGTATATACTATTGGAGGAGCAAACCCAAACTATAACACCTTCAATCAGTCCGTTGCTAATTTGAACCTGCAAGGAATTTCAGATTCTACTACTTTTAGAATTAGAAATGGAATTTATTATGAAACTATTGTAATTGACTCCATTCAGGGGGCTTCGCCTAACAGCCCTGTTATCTTTGAATCGGAAAGTGGTGATAGCTGTTTGGTAATATTGCAGGGTGATTCCATAGTGCCTGCCGGATATATATTAAAAGTAAATGCTGCGTCCTATTTAGTATTCAACTCTATTACGTTCAAAAATTCTGGAGGTAACGATACCTTGGTGAATCTTGATGGAGGAGCATCTCATGATAGATTCCTTAAATAACCAGTTTCTGGCCTATGATGGGATGTGCTTAATTCATTCAAAAATTAATTCTAATGACAGTTTGCATTTAAATGGTTATAATGAATTTCGTTCAAATCTTTTTAGGGGTAGTAATTCGATTGTTAAATTTGTTACGAATAACCAAAACTCTGCTTATCCCGATGCCCGTAACAATAGCTTTATCCAAAATAAATTTTTTGATGGTTCAACTATATCTCTGCTTGGACAACAAGGTGTTCAAATTTCCAACAATGTGTTTGTTTCTGACTCAAGTTTATTACTTGGCGGCTGTATTCTTACACATTCCGGTACCGACATAAAAATAACAAATAATATCTTGTTTAATGCCTGTATCGGTGTTAGTTATAGTACTTTTTCAGACGAATCAATAAAGGGATTAATAGCCAATAATTTTATTTATTGCAATTTGTTGAACCCCCTTCCTTGGATAACTGTTGCTGTAGGCTTGGGTATATATAATTTTAAAAATATAGACATCCTATTTAATACCATTCACACAAATTTTAATTTTCCAGCAAATAGTGGCTCTGCAACATTAAGTGTGTATCAAAGCCAGTCCATCAATAGTCGAATATTGAATAATATCATTTACAATGAAGGTTTTACAAAGGCTCTAAGTGTCTTTGATACAGCTGATGACATATGGGATTACAACAATATTTATACAGCTGGAGACACTTTCGCTAGTTTGGGAATATCGGATAATATTTACCTTGGTTCACTCTCTGCTTGGCAACAGGCAAGTATTAGAAGAATTGGCCTTAAAATGCCCTTATAACAATGGCAAGGCAGTACACATGGCAAGGGCAGTGCTATCTGCTTATGATACCTTGTTTGTAAACAGGATTAACCCTTGTGAAATACCTATGACCCCATCCTTAAGAAAAGATGAATTGAACCATGAATTAAACCAGGGATCTAATACAGATATAGTCATTTTCCCAAATCCGACCACTGGAATGGTACATTTCAAAATAAATGCCGACATTTATGGTAAAATGGAAGTATTGGATTTATTAGGCAGACCTATAATAGCGATTAATAAGCTATGGCAAGCTATTGATTCGATTGACCTTAATTCGCTTCCAAATGGCTTTTACCATTTAAAATTTACTTCCACTAACTATGATCAGCAATGGAAAATAATAGTAAGAAAATAGTTTGGATAGTGTTTATCCTTCTATTCTATTGGGAAAATGGTAAGGCCCAATATAACCTGGTTCCAAATCCCAGTTTTGAAATATTGTCGGATTGCCCAACTCAAGTTGGACAGATTCAAAATGCTATAGGGTGGATTAATCCCAATCTTTGTTCACCAGATTTATATAATAGTTGCAATAGTACTACATCAGTTCTTAATGTGCCCAATTATGGACTTACTGGGTATTTAGAGGCTCATACTGGTGGAGGGTATTTGGGGATTTTTACTTATGGATTTTCGGAAGGTTTTTTAAATCTAGGCAGGGAATATGTTGAAATTAAACTTTTGAATAAATTAAGTGAAGGAAAAAGGTATTTGGCAGGCTTTTATACCTGCTTGAGAAGTGAAATATATGCAGGTGGATACACTATTAACATTGCCACCAATAATATTGGATTGTTGCTTACCGACACATTGTGGCAATCAACCAATCAATGTTATTATTTTAATGCGAAAGCACAGGTTGAAAATGATTCATCCAATCCACTCACCAATCGCACCTTTTGGAGGCTGGTATCCGATACAATTGTAGCAAAGGGAGGAGAAGAGTTTGTTTCGGTAGGTAATTTTAATCCCGATAGTACTACTGATACTGTTATTTTAAACAATAACACCCATTACGATTATGCATCCTATTATTTGATTGATGATGTTTTTGTTATTCCTTTGGATAGCTTAACAGGGATAAAAGAACAAAGGTTATTAGAAGGAAAGGCATTTATATCGAACAATCAATTGAATCTTGAACTTGAAGAGAGCTATAAACCCATAAGTATAATGCTTAGCACTGCCACCGGACAAACCGTATGGCAGCATAATGAGTTTTACAGTCAGGGGCAACAGACATTTATCTTACCTCCATTGTCTTCGGGTCTGTACTTTTTAGATGTAAAATCTAGTTCAGGTGTGTTTCGAGCGAAGGTTTTAGTTGCTGATTTTTAAGCCTGCAGGACGGTGTTTTTAGGTGTAAATACTCTGGGAGATCGAGACAAGGCTGCTTTAGAGGAAATAATCTGGCAATGCCCCAAAAGTGGTGGTCATGCTGTTTACCAAGCCAGGGCCCTCTACTATTTGGTTAACGATAGTATTATTTTCAACGATAGTCTCTTTTGT
>JAIBAJ010000173.1 GCA_019695265.1 Bacteroidia bacterium
CCAAATTTTCAGGAAAACACTGCTTTTATTTTTTGAGGATAAATGGGTGGCCCTGTTGATTTTCCTCTTGGTATTTGCCACCAACTATTTCCAAATGGCTTATGGAAATGCGCAACTTACACACATACCCGGTTTTACTGCACTTGGCTTGGTTATTTACTACACTTACCTATGGCATGAAAATCCTTCCAGGAAAAAGGCCTTTGGCATCGGATTGGGTTTGGCCTTTTGCACGGTTATTCGTCCCAATGAAATGGTGGCCATCCTGATTCCATTGCTTTGGAATGTTTACAGCAAAGAAAGTCTGAAGAATAAACTGAATCTTATTAAACAGAATATTTCCTCGGTTGGGATCATTGTTTTAACCATGGTAGGTATAGGCTTCATTCAGGTTTTGTATTGGAAAACAGGAACGGGACAATGGTTATTTTACTCCTACACCAACGCCGGCGAAGGTTTCGACTTATTAAATCCACATTTGCTTAAGTTTCTTTTTAGTTTTAAAAAGGGTTGGTTTATTTATACTCCAATTGCCATATTCCTGGTTTATAGCCTACTACTTTTCAAAAAATATAAACCGGAGTTACATCCCGGATTAGTAGTGTTTTTCTTCATTAGCTTTTGGCTAATTTCCAGCTGGACCTGTTGGTGGTATGCAGGCGCCAGTTACAGTGCCAGAGCTTTAATTCCCGCCTATTTCGCTCTTTTTATACCATTTGGATTCTGGATCAAAGATTTATTTCAACACCATAAATGGACCTTTTACCTGATACTTACTTTCTGTTTATTAATTAATATTAAGCACACCATCCAGTTTAAACGCTGGGTAATCCATTACGACCGAACCACCTATTCCTATTATAAGGCCAACTTTTTCAATTTAACTCCCGACACTACCACTCACCATTTGCTGGGATTCGACCCATTTACTTCAACCATCGAAGGTCCCGATAATATTCAGAATTATACTTTTAAGGAATTGGGTGAAATGCCTTTAACAAAAACCAGTCTTATCCAAGGTTTAAATGGTCAGCCAATCGATTCCGTTACTGAATTTACCAATGGATTTTCAGTTCGTGTTAAAAAACTACCCCAACGAGATCATTTATATCTTAAAATCTCCATTGATGTTTGGATGGATTCCTTACAAACAGTAAAAAATCCTTTGTTGATATGCACCATGCTGCATCATAAGAAGAATTACAAATATGCCGGGAAAGATATTGGCGACTCCGGCTTTAAGCCTAACCAATGGAATCATCTGGAACTCTTTTACCTCATTTACAATCCTCGCTCCGGTAACGACGAATTTATCACTTACCTCTGGAACAGAAACAAAGCCAATTTCTATATCAAAAACTATCGGGTAGATCTCTATGAACCCAAGGCCGAAGATGAATGGCCTTAACCCTAATAAAAACGGGTAGTAAACAAGGCTATATCATCAACAAAAGGTTTTTCACCTTTAAAATGTTCCAACTGTTGAATTATAATCCGGTTAATCTCCTTCATAGAGGCCTGAGGATTATCCAACAATATTAATTCCAATTTGCTGGTACCGAATTCCTTGCCTTTATCATTCTCCAATTCAATTACCCCATCGGTGTAACACAATAAAACCGCATTTCTATTTACACTGATGATACCTTCCTTTACCGATGGAAGCTCATCCAACATTCCTAAACCGGGGCAACCGGTAGTCAACAAAATAGAGGTTTTATCCGACAACAACAAGGGTGGAGTTTGGCCGGCATTCACATAGGTTAACACCCTGGTAACCATGTTATACTTGGCCAAGAACATGGTAATAAAACGTTCTCCTTTGGTACTTTCAATAACCCGTTTATTCAAATCCCTAACCAAATCAGTTAAAGAACTGGAATAATTGAGTAATGCCCGAATATTAGCTTGAAAATTACTCATTAGCAAAGCAGCACTTACTCCCTTTCCTGAAACATCAGCCATGCATAAAACGGCTTCATTATCGTTTATCTGAATAAAATCGTAATAATCTCCTCCTACCTGGCCCATAGGTTTATATTCAGCAGCACATTCAATCTTCTCGTTTTTAGGCAAACTTGGTGGAAACAACATCTCCTGCATTTCCTTTGCCAATTCCATTTCTTTTCGAATGGCGGCTTGCCTCACATTATCCTTGGCCAACTTCTTATTTTCAATTGCCACCACAATGATATTGGTCAAGGTCTGAATAAACGGAATATGTTTAGTTCGTGTGCTTTCTATTATATCTTCCTTTATATCACCCAACAACAAAAAGGCCAGTGGAATATGCTTGTGGTAAACCGGAATAATCACTTCAAACTGACCTAAAAAAAGTTTGTTTTTATCCTTAACCTCAGTAACCTCCCTGAAAATTAATAAATGCTGATCAACGTGCACTGTTGGCATTTCATCCGGTAAACCATACTGCAATTCGCAATTCCAACGGGTGTTGTGGGTAAACAACATCAATTTCCCAATATTGAGTTGATTCCGAAGAACAAACTCAAAAATCTTCAACAATTGCTTGGTGCTGAAGTTATTATTAATGGCATTGGTAATCTCCAGCAAAGAATTCAATTTCAAATTCTTCAACTTCAAAGCACTGTTGGCAATCCGAAGTGTCTCCAGAATTAACTTTTCATTTTTGCTTCTTGGCGTTGCATTCATCTTGGCAGGGAGATTTACAAAAGTAACCAAAGGTCTTGGGAATTAAAACTTTATATCAAGGGTTTTGAACAAGCCGAGTTTAATATCCTCCGCACCCTTCATTTTTATTCCGAACCTGCTACTAGATTCTAACCCCAACCTTGGAAAATGGACAACAGATTGGAAGTCCGGGGTTGCGCTGATGCCACTACAACAATGATCTTTTGAACACCCAAAATTGTCCAAAATCTTGCAAAAACTATACTCGAACTAATCAGTATTCTTTTGCCTAAGCTCCCTTAATAGGTCAACCGGCATGACATACCTTCTTCACTAACAATTTTTGCCCATGGTGTTCGTTTTTGAAAACAATGTTAAATTGGCTACACACAGTAAAACTAATACGTATCCTTGCGGCATGTTCGATTTAGAAAGGTGGCAAGAAATCTTCGAAACCATGGCCCGGCACAAGCTCAGGACCTTCCTGACAGCGTTCGGAGTATTTTGGGGTATATTAATGCTGGTTTTGCTTTTGGCAAGTGGCAAAGGACTCGAAAACGGAGTTAAATATAACTTCAACGACATTTCCCACAATTCTCTGTTTGTTTGGTCCGAAAAAACAACCCTACCCTATCAGGGACATAAACCAGGCCGCTATATACAGTTAGACAACGAAGACACCAAAGCCTTGCGAAGTGAGATACCCGAATTGGGAGCTGTGGCGCCAAAATCCAGGCTGGGTGGAGAATTTTCTGTAAACCGGGGCACCAAAAATGCCAACTTCGTTATTCAAGGTGAGGATCCGGATGTATTAAAAATAGAAACCATTCGCATGACTCACGGTCGGTTCTTAAACGAAACGGACTGTCAGGAGAAAAAGAAAGTTTGTGTTATTGGTCCACGGGCACAGGAAGTGTTATTTCCGGGAGAAGATCCCATAGGAAAATACATTCGAATAAAAGGCGCATTTTTTAAAATTGTTGGAGCATTTAAAGTCAATTCTTCTTCGGGTGGCGACCGGGAAGATGCCCAATGTATTTTCATACCGCTTTCCACCATGCAGCAAACCTATAACATGATGAACAAACTGGGTTGGTATGGTTTATTGGTGAGGCCCGAGGCCAACATGAAAATGGTCGAAAAAAAGGTCAAACTCCTGATTGCCCGCCGTCACCACATACACCCCGACGATTTGGCGGCTATTGGCAGTTGGAATGCCGGCGAAGAGTTTGATCGCTTCAACAGTCTTTTTGCGGCCATCAACCTTTTTGTTTGGGTAGTAGGCATAGGTACTATTATTGCCGGAATTGTTGGAGTGAGCAACATCATGCTCATATTAGTGAAGGAGCGAACCAAGGAAATTGGGATTCGAAAAGCATTAGGAGCCAAGCCGGCGTCCATCATCATGCTAATTATGCAAGAAAGTTTAACCATAACGGCCGTTGCCGGGTATGTAGGCTTATTAACCGGAATTTTATTAATTGAAGGAGTAAACTACGCCATGGTAGAGTTTGGTGCAGAAAGTGAATTCTTTCGTAACCCGGAAATCGACATCAAAATAGCCTTAACTGCCACGGGAGTATTGATTTTAACCGGGTGTTTAGCCGGACTAATACCTGCCCGAAATGCGGCTGCAGTAAATCCAATTGAAGCTTTAAGAGCGGAGTAATTTAGTTAATTTTTAAGGTGCGGGCCGCTTTCGCCACGGAGTTTAACGTTATGAACTTACCCGGGTGCAAGGGCGAAAGCGCCGGGCTATTCGTTCCAAGTCCTCGCCGTCCGGGCTAAAGCCACGGCCGTCTGTGGGCTTTCCACTGCTATCCCTGCCCGGAAAAGTGCAAACCCATTGGGAAGTATTTCAAACCCGGCCATTCCTAAACAAAACGGTATAAAATAAAAACAAGAGTTACACTCAACCGAACAGGAGCAA
>JAIBAJ010000174.1 GCA_019695265.1 Bacteroidia bacterium
AAACAAAAAAACCCTGCAAATAAAAATTTACAGGGCTTCTTACTTCGTACCCAGAGCCGGAGTCGAACCGGCACGAGTGTTACCTCATTGGTGTTTGAGACCAACGCGTCTACCGATTCCGCCATCTGGGCAACTTTGTTCGGTATGGGGCTGCGAAAGTATATATTTTTTGTTTCCCCAGCATCGAAAATGTACTTTTGCCAAAAAAAAAACTTAATCAGTGATCAGATTCCGGCTTTTGTGGACTCATTTCTTTGCATTAATCTGTTTGCTGTTCGCCAGTTGTGCAAATGTTGTTGCTCCATCCGGCGGAGATAAAGATACTCAAGCTCCTTCCTTGCTCCAAGCATCCCCTTCTAATTTCTCCACTAATTTCTCCCAAAAGAAAATTACCTTGGAATTTGATGAATATGTCCTAACCAAAGACCCTCAAACCCAAGTCGTAATTTCTCCTCCGCTAAAATACCCGCTCGAATACTTGTCTAAAGGTAAAGCGCTGCAAATTAAATTCTCTGATACCCTCCTCCCAAATACTACCTATAACCTGAACTTCGGCCAATGTATCGTCGATCTGAATGAGGCGAATCCTTTGCCTGAATTTAATTATGTTTTTTCCACCGGATCTTTTATCGATTCTCTTCGACTGGAAGGTGTTGTAAAAGATGCCCTTACTGGCTCAACGGAAAAAGGCGTGCTGGTAATGGCTTATTCCGAAAATATCGATTCGCTTCCCTATAAAAAAATACCATCCTATTTTGACCGAACCGATGAATCCGGCCACTTTTCTATTCAAAATATGGCCCAAGGATCCTATAAATTAATCGCACTGCAAGAGAAAAACAACAACTACCTTTTCGATAACCCGGATGAAGAAAAAATTGGTTTTCTGGATTCAGTGGTTATTCCAATCTATGTTGCTCCTCCGGTAAACGATACCTTGCAAAAGGATACGCTTAATACTGATACCTTGCAGAAAACAAGTAAAGTGAAACTTCATGCCGAGCATTCCCTCCCCGGACTTGCCATTAAGGTTTTTACCGAAAAAAAGGAAAAGCAGGCTCTTAAAAAATGGAATTACGAACGAATTGGTAAGCTGCAACTGCTTTACAACATCCCGGTTAATAAATTGAATTATGAGTTGCTTGCTCCGCTTTCAAATAATACCTGGGAAAGTGTTGAATATTCCACTCAACGGGATTCTATTTTATTGTGGTTTAATGATACAATCTCTGATTCGCTGCACCTCCGAATTTGGGCCGATACTTTTCCGGCTGATACCTTACACCTTTCTTATAGAAAATTAAAAAAGGAAGCAGGCGGAGGGAAATCAAAAATCAATAGGAGTGCCAACGAGGTTTGGCAATTGCAACTTCCCGGTACCGGAATGGACCCCAAGGGAAGTATCTTGGTTTCATCGCCCAATCCGATTCAATTTGCCGACTTTACCCAAGCCCTTCTGATAAGTGGTAAAGATACCTTCTCCGTTAAAGTTAAAAACGATAGCCTAAGTGCCAGGAAATTCAAAGTGTACTATCCTTGGAAGGAAGAAAAAGAATATAGCTTTCTCATTCCACCAAAGGCCTTGGAAGATATGTATGGCAAAGGAAATGATACTTTAAAAACTACGTTCAAAATAAAGGCTTTAAAAGAGTTTGGAAATTTGAAACTTAGTTTGAAAATGGAGAATGGGAAAGACGCCTGTATCCTTCAACTCTTAAACGAAAAGGGGGTAATGGTTCGGGAGAAACAAGTATTAAATGGTGGCACAATTCAATTTCCTTTATTAAATCCTGGCAATTATGGACTGAGATTGCTTGTTGATGCAAATCAAAACGGGGTTTGGGATACCGGTAAATACCTGCATCATATTCAACCTGAAAAAGTTATAATTTACTCCGGTAAAGTGGAGGTTAAAGCGAATTGGGATTTAGATTTGGATTGGGTGGTTAAATAGTTCCCCTTCTTCTTTCCAAATACCTTAACACCTTTTTTGACCTTTCCTACCTGTTGGCTATTATTTTTGTGGACCAGAATTCACTATATGAAGCTAATTACTACTATTTCCCGAGCCCTAGTTGGTTACCTGTTTATCTTTTCCGGCCTTATTAAGGCCAATGACCCGCTTGGCTTTTCCTATAAACTTATTGAGTATTTTGAAAAGTTTAAAGAGGAATTCTCTGCCTTGGGTTGGTTGTTTGATTTTATGGTGGATTGGGCTTTACCTCTGGCCATGTTTATTGTGGTTTTGGAAATTGTATTGGGCGTGGCGGTTCTAACCGGTTACATGAAGAAGTTAACAAATCTACTGCTTCTGTTACTCATTCTTTTCTTTACTGCTTTAACCTTTGTTTCAGCTCAATATGAATGGGTGCGTTCTTGCGGTTGCTTTGGCGATGCTATTCCTCTAACTCCTTGGCAATCGTTCATTAAAGATTTGGTTTTGTTAACCCTAATTCTGATTATTATGGCCGGACAAAAGCATATTGAAGAGAATGAAATTGATGGTCCATTGTTTGTTCTTTTTGGACTTTGTCTGGGTTTTTTGGTTTGGTTATCTTCCAAATTAAATTGGTATGTTCCGGTAGTTTTCCCAACTGTTTTAACACTACTTTATATCGCATTAAATAAAGTAATTAAAGCTAAATCTGCATTAATTGCTACTTGCATTGGACTTCTTTCTTCCTCCTGGTTTACCTACCAGGCTTATGCACATTTGCCTTTTAAAGATTTTAGAGCCTATGCCATTGGTAAGAATATTCCCGAACAAATGGTGGGTGTTCCCAGTGTGTTGAAGTACACGTATAACCTGAAAAATAAACAAACAGGTAAAGAAATTCATGTAGAACAATTTCCACCTGATTATGAAAAAGATTTTGAATATTTAGGTTTTGATACCACGGTAATTAAAGCCGGTATTCCTGCTAAAATCCATGATTTTGTATTAATGAATGCCGATAAGTCTGATTATACCGGAGATGTTCTGGAAAATCCCGATTTGAACTTTCTTTTGGTTGCTTATGATCTTGATAAAACTAATTTGGATATCCAACCTGCTATTAAAGCATTTTCGGATGCCTGTGCGCAAAACAACATCATGTTTAAGGGGGCAACAGCTAGTACAAAAGAACAGGTAGCAACCCTGGAAACTAAGTTTGGTCAATCTTTCGAGTATTTCTACTGCGATGCCATTACTTTAAAAACAATTATTCGCTCCAATCCGGGCCTGGTTGCCTTGAAAAATGGAACTGTTGTTGGACAATGGCATTACAACGATTTCCCATCCTTTGAGAAAGCAATGGAATTAAAAAAATAGCCTGATAAGTTGTTTTTTTGGGCGGGTCCATTCGCCACAGACTTTATCAATTTTACAGAATGATAGTAAGGCGAATGGCCGGGCTATACGTTTCAAGTCCTCGCCGCCCGGGCTAAAGCCACGTTCGGCTGTGGGCTTTCCACTTCTATCCCTACCCGATGGTGTAGTGCAATTTCATTTTGTTTGGTTTTGAATTTTTATACCTGTTGGTACAGTTGGATTCCGCTAACCAATTAAGAGAAAGCACTTTTCCAAAAAATCTGCAATAGAAAGAAATCGTTATGAGGCTTTCAAATACAATAAAGACAGGGGTTTCAGGTTTATTTTTGGGTGAAGAAATGGTGAACTGTTTTGAAGTCATAAATCGTTCTGAAATCCTTGAATTTGAAGTTATATCAATTTTAATTTATAAATAGTCCGAAGGCTTTTAAAAATTTATACCGAGAGGAAAAATTATATGATTCCAGTTCGCTTAGGCCTCCTGGAATCATTTATTTTTATCCTCGGCATTTTCAAAATTGGTAAGTACCGAGGATACAAAATGTTAGTCCGATTTTTTCAAGAAAATTTAAGTATAAAATTGGACTATACATTTTGTCCATTCGGTATAAATGCCGAGTATACAGAATGTTAGGCCAATTTTCTCAATAAAAATTAATACCTAAAATTGGACTAAACATAATGTTCATTCGGTATTATTGCATGCCGGAACTGAATTTACTGTAGTTGTAGGTTTTGATAGGTTACTATTGGATTGGTCGAGTGCTTTTCTGAATTCCTTGTTTAAGGTAAGGTTTGCACTCCATCCTATTTCAAAGCAATGAAGCCCGGGGTTTGGGTCCGGGCAACGATTGAGGCAAGTAGCCCACAGGACCCCGATGGCGTTAGCCTCGGGGGACGAGGACTACAGCCGAAAGCGTGACCTGAACGCCGTTGCAGTTGAACCGGGATTTGCAAATTCTTGTTTAGGCGGAAGGGGCCCGCCAAATAAACTTAAAATGGATTACAATTCCTCTATCCATACCTGGCCATATTTTTTTAATTCATCCACTTCAATTTTATTCTTGAAAAGTCCGAAAACAGATGAACCACTTCCGGTCATGGAGGCATATTCGGCACCCAAATTGTAGAGTGTTTCTTTCAATGCTTTAAGCTGAGGATGTTTTGGGAAAATGGACTCTTCGAAATCGTTTTTTACTATGTTTTTCCATTCATCCATTGGAAGCAGACTAA
>JAIBAJ010000175.1 GCA_019695265.1 Bacteroidia bacterium
TGGGAAAAATAAAACATTAAGTTTGCAACCACGAGAGTCTAGCCCATCCGGGTTGGGTTTGTTTAACACCTTTAAGTGGTTTAAGGTAATGGCTTTTACGGAAGAAAGTTTTTTAACATTTATCCAGGACGAACTGGGGGCAACAGCAGCGGATTTTCATTCGCTCGATTTTGAGTTCAGGCAATTTAAATCATGGAGTTCATTAAATGCCCTTTTTCTCATATCCCGTTTAGCCGATGAAACAGGGGTGTTTTTATCTTCATCCGATTTGGCCGCTTGTAAAACCTTTAGGGATATTTTTATAGTCGTTCAGCCTATTACTTAACATGGCGCTTTCTCATTTTTCCACCATGGAGCTGCAAGGCATTCGAATGGTTTATCCAAGCCATTCAGAATCCAATTCGGAACTAATGTCGGAAGATGAAGCCCGGAACTTTAAAGAAAAAACCGGGATATTTCACAGAGTGGTATATCCCAACTCCAACAACCCTATCCAGGATTATATGGAACAAGGTTGCAGGGAAGTTATACAAGATCTGGGTTGGGAAAAAGAGAACATTGCTGTGTTGGTTTGCATTACCCAAACAAGCGATATGGCCTATCCATCCATAGCCAATCGCCTTCATGGAAATTTGGAATTGCCGGCTTCTTGCTTGTGCTTTGACGTAAATTTAGGATGCTCGGGTTATGTGTATGGTTTACATTTGGTGTATTCTTTGCTGGCCTCCTTACAACCTTCATCGGCCAAAGCCTTGCTTTGCGTGGGAGACTTATCCTCCAGGTTTATTCCCCCGGCAAACACCGGAATAAGAGCTTTGTTTTCAGACGGCATTTCCGTTTCTGGAATAGCTAAAACCAGCGCAAAGTCGGAATCCTGGTTTAACCTGGAATCGTTTGGAAAAGGAGCTTTTGCCATTTATTCCAAACCACATGAAGGCGGCGCCCAAATGGAAATGGATGGGTTGGAAGTGTTTAAGTATTCGGCACAATTTGTCCCTAAAAACATTGCACAATTGCTTAGCTTTTCCCATTCAGAAATGGATAATTTGGATGCCTTGGTTTGTCACCAGGCCAATCGGTTGATCAATGAATCCATTCGCAAGGCGCTAAAATGTCCGGAAGAAAAATGTTTATATAGTCTTGATTTGTTTGGAAACACTTCTTCAGCCAGCATTCCGGCCACCTTGGTAGCGAAATTGCCCAAACAAAGAAATGACCTAAATCTGTTACTTTCAGGGTTCGGCGTAGGTTTTTCAATTGCATCCGGAATAATTACCCTATCTTCGTCATGCAAACTCGGGGTATCTGTTCGGAATGAAAATTGATGTAATCATACCAACCTACTATTCAAAACAACTACTTAAACCATTGTTAGTTAAACTTTTGGCTTGGAAAGAAAGCACAAGCCTAAAGCCTCATTTTATCTTTGTAGACGATGGCAGCTTAGATGGTACCCTGGAAGAGTTGAGGAAAGTATTACCGGGTTCAGGACTATCCTATACCTTGGTTGGAATAGCCCAAAATGTTGGTCAGCACAATGCCATAATTACCGGAGTAAGGGTTGGCAAAAGCAAAGTAATTGCCACCATGGACGATGATTTACAACACGATCCGTTTCAAATCGACTTATTGGTGCAAACCATGCAACAAGAAGATGCTGATTTGGTTTATGGCACCTACGATGACAAAAAGCACCACCGTTTGCGAAATGCCGGAACCTTGGTTTTGCAAAAATTTTTGAAATGGACTACCCAGGTTGATTACACCGATGTTACCTCCTTTCGGGTTTTTAAGCGAAAAGTGTTGGAAGGAAATCTAAATAGCCATGAAAAAATTCAATTTCTGGAAGATTACCTGATTTCAGGATCCAAAAGAAGATCCAAAGTGAAAGTAAAACATTTGGTTGGACTAAGAAATAAATCCAATTACAGCTTCTTTCAACTGGTAAGTATGGCCATCCGCATTGTGATTTTTCATTCCTCCTTCCCTTTGAAGTTTATTACCAGGCTTGGACTAAGCATTTCCTTTGTTTGCTTTGCCCTTGGTTTAAGGTATATTTACAACAAATTAAGCCATGATGTGGAACTGGGTTTTACTTCCATCATTGTTTCCATATTCTTTTCAACCGGATTAATCCTGTTTTCAATTGGGGTAGTAGGCGAATTCTTACGACGCATCTGGATTCAAAGCCAGGGTTTAAGCGTCATCAATGCCAGAATCTATGATTCAGAAAGCTAAGTTCCAAATCGAACCATTGACCCAAAATCACCTGGAATTGGTGCGATTTTGGCGCAACCAGGACTCGGTGAGACTGAACATGGAATTTCAGGAAGTTATTACAGCAGAAATGCAGTTGAATTGGTTCAAAAATTTAGAACAAGACTCCTCCCGAAAGTACTTTGTTTTTTCTCAAAATCTAATACCTATCGGTTTGGTGCATTTGGCTGAAATTGACTTTTCAACCAAATCGGCCCAGGTAGGCTTGTTTGTGGGAAATGAAAAATTCCATGGTACCGGCAGTGCCATTCCGGCCTCCTTGTATATTATGAATTTGGCCTTTGGAGAATTGGGTTTGGAAACCCTTTTTGCCAAAGTAAAAAGCAGCAACCAACAAGCTATTCAATACAATTCCTTTTTGGGATTCCAATGGATAAAAAAAGCATCCGAACTTTTTGAAGTTTATGCATTAACCAAAGATCAGTTTGTAAAAAACCAACCTCGCTTGGAACAAATTTATCGGGTGGATTCGATTGGATAAGGAGGATTGGAATTTTTCAGATTTCAACTTGGGTAAGGTCAAACGCATCGTAAATTATACCAATTTTAATTTATAAATAGTCAGAATGCTTTTATAAATTTAGATTGGTAAATACCGAGGATACAGAATGTTAGGCCAATTTTCTCAAGAAGAATTAATACATAAAATTGGACTATACATAATGTCCATTCGGTATTAGATGCTATACTCCAACTATTTTTGTAAGAGTCGCCAACGCAATTCGTTTATTCCGTTTCTAATTTGCTCTTTCCAGGAGTTGGACTGTAATTCAGCCCAGTCTTTAAAAAAGATGCTTGGATTAAGTCCATACTTAAACATCCGTTCGAAAAAACCCTCCCTGGCGTAAGGTGAGTTTTTCAAGGCTAATTTCGATTTAATCTGAGGATAAATCTTCTTAAAAAACACCTTTCGGTTATGCAGGTAAAATGGATCGCTTTTTCGGCTTTCTTTAAGTACATCCAATCCAATATGAAAGGTAAGATGGGCATCCATAACCCAGTTCGTATGTTGACCGAAAGCCATGACATTGTGAACCAATGCGGCTTCTAAAAAAGGGATACCCACACAAATATCATCCAAAACAAAGCGAGGCAACAGGTCCTTTTTTATCACAAAACAGTCGAATCCGGGATGTGAAAGGCCTAAATCGGCATAAATCTCAGGCAACCCAGAAGGGTTGCGGTATTTTTTTGATAGGCGTCTTCGGTTTATCACCACACAATCATGACCTTTCTCGATGTAAGAAAGCAACGCCACATAAAAGGAGGGCATTAATCCGATATCCATATTGGTATAAATCAGGTAATCAAACTCGGTAATCTCCTTCGACTTTTCAAGTATAGAGCGAATAAGCGGAAGTTTTCGACCGGATAAATTGGGGTAAAAATCCAGTACCGATTGGTCAAGGTTTGACAAAGGAATAAATCCCGGAGGAATGGCCGGAAGGTCTTCTTCAAACTGGGTGGTATAGCATTGAACTTGAACTTGATTTCGAGCAAAGTCTTTCGCCAAACGAATGCTTTCAAAGGTAATAGGTTGTGCTATTCCCAAATCAGAAGCTGCAGGAGCATAAACCGGATTTAGAAGATGAGCAAATTTAACCAAGGCCGCAAATTATTGAAATCAAAGTCCAAATTTAAGGTTTTCAGTCCTTAAGTTCCATCGTAAGCATTTGTTTTGGTAAAATAAACTTAAAATGGTTCATGGACTGTACTACCAATTTTAATTTATAAATAATCCGAAGGCTTTTATAAACCCAGATTCCGCATTAGAAATGCACAATCTCTACCCGAAATGCTACGGGAGGGGTAAGCCCAACAAAATCAAGCAGTACGGATTTGGAATCCTCCTATTGGTCCATTTGGGATTATTGAAAAATCAGTGCTACCGGTCAGGAAAAATAAGACCTTAAAAAAATGAAAATATAGGATTGGCGTGTTTTTTACCAGCCCTAATTTGAAGTAAAAACCGTTTTGAAATCCATGTATTTGAAGTAGTTTCAAGCCGGAATAGAATTCATTTGCAGATTTTGGATCAAGGCAGACTGCCCTTTTCCCGGCAATTTTCCCTTCTTAATCAGGAAAAAGCTTGGGCTGCTCAGAAAAGTTGTAATTTTATATTCCAAATTTCGACATGGAAAACCCGGTAACAGTTGTTTCGGCT
>JAIBAJ010000176.1 GCA_019695265.1 Bacteroidia bacterium
CTTGTTTTTTTTGTTTGGCGGAGAGTTAGGGAATACTAACGTGAACCCTTTTGGGGGGCATCAAACAAAAAAAACCTGCTCGTGGCCTCGCTTGGTTTTTTTATTTCCAGCGGTAAAGGAGGGATTACTTACGTGAACCCGTTTGGGGAGGCATCAAACAAAAAAAACCTGCTCGTGGCCTCGCTTGGTTTTTTTATTTCCATTCCTCACTCAAGCCCTGGCGGGCTTGGTTCGGGTTGGAAATAAAAAAACCAACCCTTCGGGCTGGTTTTTTTTTGTTTGGCGGAGAGTGAGGGATTACTTACGTGAACCCTGGTTAGGGGGCATCAAACAAAAAAAAACCGCTCGTGGCCTCGCTTGGTTTTTTTATTTCCACTCCTCACTCAATCCCTGGCGGGCTTGGTTCGGGTTGGAAATAAAAAAACCAACCCTCCGGGCTGGTTTTTTTTGTTTGGCGGAGAGTGAGGGATTCGAACCCTCGATACAGTTACCCGTATACAAACTTTCCAGGCTTGCTCGTTCGACCACTCTGACAACTCTCCGTTTTAACGGTAAATAGGAGTGCGAAATTAATAGAATACTTAATTACTCACCTCTCCTCGTAAAGATTTTCTTAATTCTGTCTTTACATCTTCATTGTTAGGATAGTTCCCAAGCAATAACATTAGCTTGGTCACCGCCGCTTCAAACGTGATGTCTTCACCACTGATAGCCCCATATTTTACAAATAATCCACTCGTTTCGTATAATCCTTGCACCACCTTTCCTCCCCGACATTGGGTGGTATTCAGTACTAAAACATTCTTTTCCTTGGCTAACCGTAAAAACACTTCAAATACCTCATAATTTGGTCCATTTCCGGTTCCATAACTTTGAATTATTATAGCCCTTACCTTGTTGTTTTCCAACATGTCTATATAAGGCCCCAACCAAATTCCCGGAAACAACCGTATGGCACAAATAGAATCACTTAGACGGGTGTTTAACCTAAAATCTCCCGTTGGAAGTGGCAATATGGCCGACTCATTGTACTTGATCTGAACCCCTGCCTCGGCCAATTCAGGGTAATTTACACTTCGAAAGGCTTCAAAATCTTCTGCATTAAACTTGTGTGAGCGATTGCCACGGTATAATTTATACTCAAAATATAAACTTACCTCCGGAACCATCGGTGAACCATCTGCCCGCTTGGTTGCAGCAATTTCAATGGAAGTAATTAAATTTTCCCGGGCATCTGTTCTTAGAATTCCGGCAGGTAATTGTGAACCGGTCAAAATAACCGGTTTGCCTAAATTCTCAAACATAAAACTTAAAGCTGAGGCCGTAAACGACATGGTATCCGAGCCATGCAAAACTACAAAACCGGAATACGAAGTGTAGTTCTTCTCAATTACCTCCGCAATTTGTATCCAATGCAAGGGTGATATCGCCGAACTATCTACCGGTTTGGCAAATGAATAGGTGTCTATCGGAAAATCAAAACGCTCCAACTCAGGAAAATGGGTCTTTAGTTTCCCAAAGTTCATAGGTTTTAACTGCCCTGTTTTGTGGTCCTGGACCATGCCTATCGTACCTCCAGTATAAATCAATAAAATTTTTGTTGCTTCCAATGGTATATTCGGGAATAAATTGTCCGCAAATATCCCTTTTTTTGTGCAATGATTTTTGATTACCACCTATTGTTTTGGATTGCCGCTGCTTTGGTGGTTCTAATCGGACTTGGCTGTAAAATGGCTAAGCTCCCCAATGTGGATGTCTATTTTCTTTTTACTTGTTTACCAATGGGTTTAACCTATATCAATTTCTTTGTGTTTAACCTCAACCGATGGAAAACCTTTCACCTTCCGCAAACTTTCCTGTTCTGGGCTGTTCCTGCTGTTCTAATTGCCATTTTTGCTCCATCCCACAAAAAAAGGGAGTTGGCTGTTGTTATGCTTTTCCATCTCTTAGCTTTTTGCTGGGTCGATTACCTACCCGATTGGTCCTCCTGGTTCTCATCCCATTTCCCCGATCGTCGGTTTGCCGCACTAGCCTATTGGGCAGGCGTTCTTTTTGTTTCTTATTTCGGAATATCTATCCTTGGCCGGAGACTTTTTGACCGCTTGTACCCGGATTCCATAAATCCAAATCTGCACGCTTTTTACCTGCCACCTGCACCAATGAAACGCGAAACAGCCTGGTACCTGCTTCTTTTACCGTTTATTTTGTTTTTGGCTTTTCATTTTTCATCCGATTCACATTTTCTCGACACCTATCCTTTTTACCAATCTGCCGATACACCCCTGTATTCTCTTTCTAAAGCCTTGGTCTGGGAATTTCTTTATGGCTTAACCTTTATTACCCTCGAGTTCTTTTTTAGGGGATTCATTATTCATTCCCTGGCCTCCCGAATAGGTTGGCTATGTATTCCGGCCATGGGCTTTTTTTATTGTCTTTTACATTTCGGAAAACCACTTCCCGAATGCCTGGGATCCTTGCTGGGTGGAATGGCACTCGGAACAATTTCTTATCGAAATGGTAGTATTTGGGCCGGGATGCTTTGTCACCTTTCCCTGGCTTGGGCCATGGATTTCTGGGCTTTGTATCCATTGCTTTTTTGATGAATGAGTTGTTTTTGAAGACTCTGCTCTCACTCGTTTGCAACAATGCGGTTGAGAAATTGGTCTCAGACCGAAACGTATTATCACTCATCCCAGAATTTTTGTAAATTTTACTAATCCTATTCCTTCATTATAGTCATCGGTACTGCTAAACAGGTATTCATGCGGATACTGCATAATTAGTTGCCTTACCGGATTTTGATGGATGTAGTTTAGTCTTTGCATTAGCCATTCCTTCTTTTCCAGGCAAATGTCATGGTTATCGCTTCTCCATACTTTATAATTCTCCGCTCCAACTGGCAGTGAGCTACTTTAATTTGGGGGGGCTAATGGCTTTGAGGGTCGGTCGCAAATGTGAATCAGCGGGATATGATAGCTGGCTTAAAAAACCCCTTTCTCGACCGCCCCCGTTACAAACGTGGGCGAGCGGGACACCCTCTAATTAAATTATCTTTCTAATTCGATAACAACTTAGGCAATGCCGAAGAATATAATCAAACAAGCGATGGTAAGGATTAACCAGGTCTAGGTACTTCCTCATTCATTCAGCACTACCACTTTGCCTCGCTTTACGACATTGCCTCCGGTTTCGATGGCATAAAGGTACACGTTGGCAGTTATTCCATTGAGAGGTATATGCCGGTTGGCACAACCCGCCTCCAAATTTTTGGAAAACACCTCCTTGCCTTCTGTATTGTAGAGCAACACCCGTGAAGATTTATTTTGAAACAAAACCCCATTTAGTTCCAGTGCATTTTGGCTATACCTCACTTGCAATAAGCGCAACTGCTCCTCCTCTATACCAATGGGGTGGTAGGAGGTGTCTTCTATGAGGGAAACGTCGTCTAAGTAATAGTAACATTGTTTGAATAAGGTTGTATCGGTTGAATCAAAAGGACTAATAACACTACCACCCACAAACAGAGAATCCATCAAACTATCGGATCTGAAATTTCCTAAAACCATTATTTTTTCTCCGCCTTGGGCAATAAAGGAGCCTTTAACCTCCATCCACTTATCCTTGCTGGTTAAATACCCATCTCCTATTAAGGTGAGTTGGGGGTTTATTTCCTTCATTTGATGAGGGGTATTATATAGGATATCGTAAATCTCATTTGTGTCGCTCATAAAATAAGCTCCGAATTGGCTGGTGGCATACCATACACTATCCGCCAAGCTTACATAAAACTTCATATCGTATTTATGGTTGGGCTTTAAAAAGGTATCCAGTCTGGTATAGGCATATTCCGAATAATTAAAGTGAAAAGAATCATCATAATTAACAAAGGGTACAAGGGCAATGTAGGCATCACCGGTATGGGGTTCCTGGCCTCCGGCAAAGGAGTGGGGAACCCCTAAAACGGTTATACCACTGTAAAAAATAAAATTACAGGTATTATAATAATCCGCCGAGCCCCAGGATTGCCATTGGTAAACAAGTCCTAAACCGTCTGCAAATGTTGAAGAGCAGTTATCATAATCTTCAAAGGACGGATTGGGTATCAAATTGGGCTGGGCCCTGCAATCCAATCCCAATAAAATAAAAACGAATACGATGGCATAAAAAGTTCTCATTTTACTAATACAAGCTTACCGTTTTTATAGGGTTTTTGGTTAAGCAGTATGCTATACAAATATACACCTTCTGAGGCATTTACAACTCCGCTCGCCCTCGTTTGTAACGGGGGCGGTTGAGAAATTGGTCTCCGACCGATATTTTTATTATTCATGCCTGGACTTTTGTAATTTTTACTATTCCCTGGCCATCATTATAGTCCACAGCACT
>JAIBAJ010000177.1 GCA_019695265.1 Bacteroidia bacterium
TCCTGCACTCACCCCTCGGGTAGGGATTGAAGTGGAAATCCTTTTTGTCGAGGCACGAGCAAAAAGATTGCAACGTAAAGCCCGACCATGAGCCCTTGCACTATCCTTGAATTCTAACTCAAATGGTTTTGGGCGAATGGGACCCGCCTAATAAAAATTAAAAACTAACCTACCAATTACACTTATTCCCCCTGCCCCGACTTTTTCTCCATCCAGGTGGCATAAACCGCCTGTTGCCTGGGCCTGTCCTTGGGTACTTCGCGCAATGGTTCGCAAGGCCTGAAAGTGGCATGCATCTCGCCAGGTAAGCGCTGGTACAACTCGGTTCCTCGGGTTTTCCATTCCAGCATGTCATCACTTAAATCCTTGATGATTTTGGCCGGATTGCCCACCACAATTTTCCGGTTAGGAATCTGCATTTCGGCCGGTACAAAGCACAAAGCGCCTACTATGCACTCATCGCCAATAACAGCATCGTCCATCAATACCGCATTCATGCCTATCAAACTGTTGCGCCCCACCGTGGCCCCGTGAACAATAGCCCCATGACCAATATGCGCGCCCGTATGCAAGGTCACCGTCTTGCCCGGAAAAATATGGATGGTGCAATTCTCTTGCACATTGCATCCGTCTTCGATGATTATCTCGCCCCAATCGCCACGTATGGCCGCTCCCGGACCAATATACACATCCTTGCCTATAATCACATTGCCCGTTACAGCCGCCTGTGGGTGCACAAAGGCGCTGGGATGCACCACCGGTATATATCCGTTGAATTCGTAAATCATCTTAATCGCCAACCACAACAAATTCCGTACGCCTGTTCTGGCTGCGACCGGCCTCGGTATCGTTGCCCGTAAGCGGCTTGGTTTCGCCAAATCCCTTGTACGAAAGTCGGGATGGTTCTATGTTTAAAGTAGTTAAAAAGCTGTAAACGGCCTTGGCCCTATTCTCAGACAACCTGAGGTTTTCGGCATCGTTGCCCACATTGTCGGTATGCCCGTGAATAGCCACTTTTAGATTTTGATTCTCTCGCAAGTAAGCCCCAAACTCGGTCAAAATATTCATGCATTGCTCGTTCAAATCCCAACTGTTGCTTTCAAAATTGATGTCGTGTATGCGGTAGGCCCCTCCCTTTTTCACCGGTTTTACCTCTATATCCAACTTTTTGGGTTTGCCGGCCTCTGCAGTATCTTTTTTTGAGAAGTATCGACTTTGGAAGGCTGCATTGTCGCTTTTTATGCTCAACATCATGTCTTCCTTTAAACTAAAAACCGCCACATATTTCCCTGAAACTGAATCTACCGGAATTTCTTTTACTTCCTTGGTTTTTAAGTTTTTAATTTCAATTCGGGCGTTTTTGGCAGGTTGGTTGCTTTCGTCTTTTAATTCTCCCTTTAAAAACACAATTTTCTCCGGCCTGGCTTCCTTGTATAGCGGAAAAGAGTACAAATCCCAACCACCGGCTTTCTTTAACACATTGGAAGAAAAATAGGCCGTTTGTCCATCCGTACTTACAAAAAAGCCTAAATCATCTTCTCCGGTATTGATAGGGTAACCAATGTTCTTGGGCGTCAGCCATTTGCCCTTTTCGTCTTGTCGAGTATAAAAAATGTCGAAACCACCCATGCCGGGTAAACTATCACTCGAGAAATACAGGGTTTGACTATCCGAATGCAAAAAGGGAGATTTTTCGTTGCCCTTGGTATTAATGGTGGTTCCTAGGTTGCTGGCTTTGCCCCAACTTCCATTGGCCTCCTTTTTACTTACATACAAATCCATATTGTCTTCCGAACCTATTTCATCCTTACGAATGCTTACAAAATAAAGCGATTTGCCATCGGCAGAGATGGAGGCCTGGCCTTCAAAAGAATTGTTTCCGTTTACTCCCGGACCCAGGTTCTGAGGCTCGGTCCAATCGTCTTTTTCGTTTAAATGACTTTCATAAATGTCGCAATTGTAATAACCGGTAGCCATGCGTTTGCAAATGGTTACATAAATGGTTTTGTTGTCTACCGTAACCGTAGCTCCTCCCACATTGTCGGTTAAATTAAAGGGGGGAGGAAGCTTTTCTCCTGCATCAAATTTCCCATCTTTTCCATGGGAAAGTGAAAATTCTTCCACAGTCATGGGTATGCTTCCGGCCGTAGAATTTTTATTGATTCGTTGCGATTTTCTGGTGAAAAAACACAATTCGTTGTCAGGCGAAACAATGGCCAAATATTCGTCGTCCTTAGTTGAAATTCCTTCTACCAACTTGGGGTCAAAAGGAACCGGATTCTTAAGCATTTGGTTATAAAAACTGGCCGTAGCCAACATTTTTTCTGCTTCCGAACGCCGGGTCTCGTAATCCTTAGGGTATAGCTTATCGTCTTCGAACCTGAACTCCAAAAATTTATTGAGTTGCAAAACAGCTTCGTCGTATTTTTTCTCCCCCAAGGCAATGGAACCTAGAAAATAATAGGGGTAGGGATGAAAATTCGGACACATCTCTATCACCTTTTTTAGCTTTTCTGCAGCAAATTTGTAATCCATCCGAATGTTCTTTTCTGCCAACCGAATGTTTTCATAAGCAAAGTCATACAATGCCGGGTAATGTTCAGGTTCCAAATCAACCACTTGCTTCAACAGCTCTCTTCGCTTCGATGATAACTTTTCTTTCCTGGCTTCTTCGTATAAATTATCCGCCTTTTTGTTCTTCGGTAATTCGCATGGAAACTCTTGAGAATAAGCCATTTCGACCAATCCGGTCAAACAAAGGAGCAGGAGTAAAAAGGGTAAGTTTTTCCGCATGTAGAAGTACTCGAAGGAAAGTGCAAAGGTTGTTGCATTGACTAAACCAATCCGAAACGTTTTTATTGTTTTTCAACAAATCAATTTGCATTTCTCTTTTTCCAATATTCTGCCAACTTGATGTAGGATTGAAAAAATCTGTTAACCCGTTCATTTCCCATGTTTACAGCAGCTTTTTTCTTTATTCTTGCACCAAATTCTAATTCGATTGAACTCGCCTTATTTTACCCCCGATCACGAAACCTTTCGTCAAGCCGTTCGACAATTTATTGATACTGAGGTAGCTCCCTTTGCTAATGAATGGGAAGCCAACCAGCAAATACCCCATTCCGTGTGGGAAAAAATGGGCGATTTAGGCTTCCTTGGCGTAAATTTCCCCGAAGAATACGGCGGAACAAACAATGACTTTTTCTATTCCGTGGTTTTGCTCGAAGAAATTCCTCGCAGTTTGATGGGTGGTTTCGCAGCGGCTCACGGTGTGCACCAATTCATGAGCACTGCTCATATTCTGAAAGCCGGATCGGAGTATTTGAAGAAAAAATATGTGGTCGACGCCATTACCGGCAAAAAATTGGGCGCCCTGGCCATCACCGAGCCCTTCGCCGGTAGCGATGTGATGAATATTCGAACCACAGCCCAAAGAGTAGGGGATAAGTATATCATTAACGGAAGCAAAATTTTTATCACCAACGGGGTTTATAGCGATTTCGTAACAGTGGCCTGTAAAACCGACCCCAATGCCGGTGCTGCCGGAATTAGTCTGATCGTGGTTGACCGCAATACTCCGGGTTTCTCCGCAACCAAATTGAAAAAGGTGGGTTGGCACTCCTCCGATACCGGGGAACTGGCCTTCGATAATGTGGAAGTACCGGTAGAAAACCTCGTAGGTAAAGAAAACCACGGTTTCTACTATATCATGGATAGCTTTCAATCAGAACGCCTGATCACTGCCATTGGCTCACTCGGCGCAAGCGAACATGGATTGACTCTAACGCTCAAATACATGAACGAAAGGGAAGCCTTCGGACGACAACTGAAAAAATTCCAGGTGCTTCGTCATAAACTAGTCGATCTCGCTACCGAAATCGAAGCTACCAAACAATTGGTTTACTACACCGCCTGGCTTTACGACAAAGGAATTTACTGCGTTAAAGAATGTAGCATGGCTAAAATGAAGGCAACCGAACTAAGCAAGCGCGTTTCCGACGAATGTTTGCAATTCTTCGGAGGCTATGGCTACATGGACGAGTTCCCAATCTCCAGAATGTACCGCGACGCCAGAGTCGGAACCATCGTGGGTGGTACCACCGAAATTATGAAGGAAATTCTTGCCAAAATTATTATCGATGAGGTAAATTTTGAACCCGCCTACGACAACGAAAAGGAGTTAACCCCTTCCCAATCCGCTAATTCAACTAATCAATTAAATACCAACCAATCTCAATCCATGGATATTAAACCAGAAACCGCCAAGGATATCATCTACTCCTTGCCACAACGCTTAAAAGCTGATAAAGCTGCCAATGCCAATGCTATTTTTCAATTCGATATCGAAGG
>JAIBAJ010000178.1 GCA_019695265.1 Bacteroidia bacterium
GAGGTAAAACACTCAAAAAAAGGAGATCAGTTTGATCTCTTTTTTTTTTGAACATTTTAGTTTAATCCTTTACAATTTCCACTAAACCTAATTTTTAACATTCAAGAGACTTTCCGCTTTTTTTTTATTCTTACCAATTTATTTCCTTTCTTACATATTATTGAAATTATTCCATTCTTTTGTCAGAGAAATAATAACCACTGAATACCAAATTAAGATGGTTTAATTTAACACAGTGACTATAGAACCAAAAGAAATTTAAAGAAATAAAAAATGGCAAAATTCACGCTTTTAATCTCACTTTTTTCGCCTTGCATACTATTAAGTTTGGCATTTTCCCAAACGCCTTTAATTGAATGGAGGAAAAACCTGGGAGGAACTTCTGCTGATTTTGGAAGATTTATTTGCCAGACTTCTGACGGTGGATATTTCGTGGTTGGAGAAACCATGTCATCAGACCTAGATGCAATTTCCAATCATGGCTCTGGTATTAGCGATTTGTTTGCTGTTAAATTAAACGCTTTAGGCCAAACAGAATGGAAAAAATGCCTTGGTGGAACGTCTGGAGAATCAGGATATTCAGGAGGACAAACTTTGGATGGTGGATACATAGTTTTTGGAAGCAGTAGTTCCAAAGATGGTGATGTAAATACCTACCCAAATCATGGAGGAGAACTTTTCACTTCTGATTTTTGGCTAGTTAAATTAGATGCAAATGGCAATCAACAATGGCAAAAACCTTTTGGAGGAAAATTTCATGAAAAAGGTTATGACCTGGCCATTATGCCCGATGGTGGGTATTTGATGGTTGGAACTACCAATTCAAACAATGATGAAGTAGATGGCTTTCATGGAACTGTAACAGATGAAAACAATCAAAAAAACGACATCTGGGTAGTACGTTTAGGTTCAGCAAGTAATTTACTTTGGCAAAGAACATTAGGTGGAACCGATTTAGATGAAGGCTTTTCTATCCTTGCAACGGAAAATGGAGGTGCTGTTATAGCCGGTAACACCTATTCATTTGATTACGATGTATCAGACCATCATGGAACAGCGGCGGTAGATAATTATGACAACAGTGATTGTTGGGTGGTTAAACTGGATAACCAAGGTCAAACCATTTGGGCCAAAACCTATGGAGGATCGAAATGGGATGGGGCTAATTGCATTAAAAAGACAAGTGACGGAGGGTATATTTTGATAGGTTATACCTACTCAGACGATTTGGATGTTTCCTTTCACAGAGGAACATTAGCATCGAGCGATGTTTGGGTAGTAAAACTTGATTCATCCGGAACCATTCTTTGGGAAAAAACATATGGCGGGACAGATAATGAAATTGGAAATTCCATTTTTCAAACATCTGACGGTGGTTATATTTTCGCTGCCAAGACCGCCTCGAACAATGATCAAATTTCCAATTTAAAAGGGCTAGAAAGTGCCTGGATAGTTAAAATAGATGAAACAGGCTCCATTCAATGGGAAAATACCTATGGAGGTACTAAAGTTGAAATAGCCAACTCCATTATTCAAACCTCCGACCAGTGGTTCGCTTTTGCCGGAATGTCAACCTCTACAGATGGAGATATTTGGAATCATTTAGGGGATATAGGATCGGATATGTGGGTTGTTAGATTAAGTAATATTCTTTCTGTTGATAGCCAACAAAGTTTTCATGATGAAGTTTTTCCCAATCCAAGTCAGGGTAAATTCGAACTCCGAATAGAACAACCCAACTCTCAGGTAACCATAGTTGATAGGATTGGTCAGTGCTTATACTCCTCCCAAATTAAGGAATACGCTAATCAATTTAATCTTTCGCATTTACCAAAAGGTATCTACACTGTAATGATTAAGAAAGCAAATGGAGGTATTTCTGCCCAAAAATTAATCCTTGAATAGCTCACCATGAATCTTCAAAAAGCAACCCTTTTCATATGTTCCTTTCTTTTGATCGGAATTTCATCCTGCAAAAAAGACCAGGATAACAACACCAACACCCCGAAAGGGTATGACCCTGCTAAACTTACCCAACTCTATTCAGACTTAGGTTTTAATTTCTTAGGAAGATTAGACTCTTACGAACAGGAAAACTCCCAAACAGGTAACTTTTTTCTTAAAGTGTTTGATGTTAGAGAAATTAATGGGAAACTGCATGTTGCATGGCAAAGCGAAGAAAACCTCGTTGCCAATGGTCAAACATCCGTTTTTACCTATTATGGTTATTTTGAAAATAAAGTATTCCAAAAAAGTGATTACTCCCCTTGCAAAGGAACCGATGTGTATGATATTTATGAAACAACAGATGAGTTGGATGCTCAGGGAAATATTTTCCACTCCTATCGCTTTCGTTTAGCCAGTGAAGGACTTTGGAAACAAGGACTATGCAGTAGTTCAGGTTTAACTGTTCCTCAATTTACAGGAATGGGAATTGAAAATATTGCCTGGGAAGAAAACAACCAATTAATTAGTGGTGTAGGTGGTGCATACAATGGCTTACAAACCATTTATTTGAAACGTTACAACTATGTAAGTGGTGTTATGCAGGAAGAAAACTTCACCGATCTTGAAGTTCAACCTCAAGGATTTGATTACCAGGTAACGGAAGACAACAATGCCTTTTTCGCCTATACCAACCTTCCGGCCAATTCCGAATTTGACGGAAATTTGAATTTAAAGGGATTTGACGGGGTAAGCTGGATCAATCTCGGAAGCATTCCTACCACCCAAATTAGAAAGTTTGCAGGGGTCAACATTACCAATTTCTATGAACCTGCCAGGGTGAAATTTGTTCGCAACGGCTCTGAACCCTGGATTTTGGTCTTTAAACCCAACAACACCCTGGGTGTTTTTAAATTTGATGGAATTAGTTTCTCCAAGGTTTTTGATGATGTTCCTTTTCAAACCGATGTTGCCAATTACACCTGCTTTGCTATTTGGAACAACCAGTTGGTTTGCAACGGATCTTCGACTAACCTTATTCAAAATGCCAAAAACGGAATTTATGTATTGGATGGAGGCAACTTTACTTTGTTAAAGACAGTTGATGACCAAAATGCAACTATCACAGGCGTTTATTCCAATGGTACCAAGCTTTGGGCAACCTGCGAAATTTGGTCAACCGATAACAACGGAACTTTTTTCAGTCCGATTGATTTAATTGAACTACCCTAATAACTTACCCATTTAACCATCATGCAATTAAAACAAACCATCCTAATTTTACTTAGTTTTCCTGCAATTTTCCTTTCGTCTTGCAAAAAAAATGCGGCAGATGCTTATTCAACCCCGAGTTTCCAGGTTCTTGATCATATTACCGGAGAGGATTATACAAACGACACCATTTTCCTGGCTTCTAACTACAACTTCTTTGGTAAAATAACTATCAATCCGGCCTATAAATTGAAATCCATTAAATACGAGGTTTTAGCAGATAATGATGTATTAACAACTGTAAACTATGGTGCAGTGGACGCCCCGGGTTACCTCATTGATAGTATTATTTACGAAGTACCTTATGACCTGTATGCCGGAGTTAGAAACTTTCTTTACCTAAGGGCTACCACTGAATCGGAAGATGGGGAAAAAGCATCGGCCCAAATTGCCTTTAAATTTCAACCGGTCAATTATGCCTTTCTTTTTCATTTCTTTGATTTTAAAGATAAAGACACTTTAGCCGTTGGTGATACCGCCTTCATTCAACCTTGCTACAGCCCCATGGGTTTGAACCAACAAATTGCCGAGATGAAAGTGTTTAGAAAAATTGGATTTACTAAGGAAGAATTGATTGAGACTTTAGGACCAAATGACTTTTTTTGGTATCAGCAAGGTTTTTTAAGACAAATCAGTTATGTGGTACCACAAGTAGCGTCCGGAACCGGAATAACCCATCGTTTTGATCTAACCAACTCGCTTGGACAAAAATACGCCTTACAACATCGAATTTTGGTTCAATAATTCTTTTAAGTCTCCTAATTTGGGCTATCTTTATTTCATTTGAATGGATGAAATATTGTTACCATTTTTATGCTTTCTGAAATTTCTATTTGGCGGGTCCCCTTCGCATGCCTATTGGCATTTTGAACAACAATTTACCGGGCTCAGGGTCGGGCTATACGTTCCTAGTCCTCGTCCCCCTAGGCTAGCGCCGT
>JAIBAJ010000179.1 GCA_019695265.1 Bacteroidia bacterium
ACAAAAGAGACTATCGTTGAAAATAATACTATCGTTAACCAAATAGTAGAGGGCCCTGGCTTGGTAAACAGCATGACCACCACTTTTGGGGCATTGCCAGATTATTTCCTCTAAAGCAGCCTTGTCTGCTTCTCCAATTGTATCTACGCCAACAGCCACAGTTCGAATGTAAATATCAGCAACTGTTTTGGCATTGGATTCATAAACCTGAGTGACATTTATAGAAGAATTCTGGATTGAAGCATTGGCAATTTTGCTTAACTCTTCCGTCATTTCTTGGTTAATTGCCAATTGGGACAAGCTATCAGATAAATTTAGTTGTGCAAGGTAGTCAATTCGCTGCTTTTCTAAATTGGCAATTACACTATCTGTCAATGTGGAATCTGCCAAAAGGCTATCGTTCAAATAGAGTAAATTCAATACACTATCAGTATAGTTTGCATAAGTTGCAACCTCATCAACCCTTTTCCAGGTTTTTGCACTATTTAGGCTGTCTTCGAGCGTAAGAAATAAACCTGGACTAAGAGCTATTTGAGAGGTGTAAAAGGTATCAAGTCCTGCTACACTATCTTGCAGCTCTGTATCGTATTGAACCCTTCTTAATAAACCACGAGTTGCCTCCCAGGTCATGGAATTGTTATAAGTAGAATCAAGCAAATGACCATGGAATACAGAATCCTCTGAAGCGTCAAGGCTTTTTGGTTTGTTAGGCCCACTAGCTGAACAAGAAAATGGATCGCCTGGAGCTACTAAAAACCAACCAGATCCAGAAATATCAGACAGCACCCCTGTGTTGTCAAGGCCATATTGTTGATAAGGCCAATAATTGGAAGTGTTGTTATGAACTAAAAACTTTGAATATTGATAACCATTCAAATAGAAGTCATTTCTGGCTTCCAAAAGGTAATCTGAGCTACTGTTGTACGGCCACTGATTTCCATGATGGGTCTGGAGGCCGATATAACTGTTGTTCTCGATTTGAATGCCTGATAAATGACGGTTTATAGTATTCCCTTTAAATAAGGTATTTGCATTTACTCCCATAAAATCAAATCCATAGAAAGTGTTATCGGTAACATTGCATTTTATTAAATTATTATTACACAACCCTTGATAAAATGCCCTATGCTGTAGAAAAAACCAATTTACAGACGAAACAGTATAAATTAAATTATCTCTAATTTCTGCATCATTTGTGTTGGTGCAATAAATGCCATACTTTATATTCATTTCATTCGGAGCTACATTGGTAGGGCAATTCTCGCCAGTACCTGTTGCTAATCCATCCTTCATAATTATTTCATTATCATAAACCTTAATTTTGGAAGCATTGTTGAGGTAAATACCATATTTGGATCTCCATAAATTTATGGTATTATTAAAAATATGGGTATTGCCAGCATTAAACCAGTTGTTAACAAAAATACCAGTAGGAATAACCGAACAATTTAGCATTGAATTGGTGTTGTTTATATGGAGAACATTCATATAAATATTGAGTGATTGTGGATTTTCACTAAACATTGATCTTATACCATATTTTTCTGAAGCTATATTGTTGTATGATAATTGTCCTATTAAATTATTTATATTACAAATTAAAATTCCATCATTTTTAATTCCTGTCATTTTACACCATCTAACGCTTATGTTTGTAGCAACTGAATTAATACCAAACAGACAATTAGTAAATTGCGGTGTAGCATTACTTGCATTTCCAAATCCCCAAACCTTTAACCAATTGTTGGACACATTGGTCATGGCAATTGCTGAACCATCATGAGAAGACTGATAGTTAGCATACATTAAAATATTCTCAAATTTAGTTCTAACAACAGTCAAATTAGAATTAATTGCTTCAATACCTCTAACACTATTTTTTATTGTTACATCTTGGTTTAAAGTAAAACCTGGATGACCTCTAACAAAAATTGCAGCCTTGGATCTAAGGTAATTATATGGATCGTTGGATTCACCTGTGTATTTTGGTTTTAATCCACTATTCCCACCTCCATCAAAAATGACATTATTTGAAAAATGTACTGTACTTGGGTCTACATTTTGTAAATCAATAAACATTCCATAAAAGCATTTTTTAAAAATTGAATTATCTATAATTATTCTATCATTTCTTCCTACATGTACACCATATTCAGCATCTTCAATTGTTGAGTTAATTAAAGAAAATCTAATATTATCTTTTAAAAAAACACCTTGCCATTGTTTGTCACATCCTTTAAGAATGCAATTAGTAAATGTACTAAATGCATTTACCAAAATTTTAGCCCCAGGTAAAAGGATAAATGTATTTCCAGTATAAAAGGAAATTACATCAATTGTAAACACTCCATCGATAATATAGGTACTTGAAGGTGTTATAGAAGTTGTGGATGAAAATGGATTAGTAAGCACTGTTGAGTGTAACGGATAACTACAATTATTATTCGTGAATATTTTGATATTTCTAATTCCAATTTCATTAACTAAAACGACTTTTACAAAATAATTTTGTAATGGATTAAGGTCATGTGCTAAAATGCCTATTTGGCAACCACTTCTATAATAATCAACATTTACCGTGATATTGTCGCAGTTTTGATAAACTATAATTGTATCTATAAACAAGGAATCCTGAGTTATAAATGAAATTATTGAATTAGTATCCAACGCATTAAATTGAAACCAAATTTCATTAAAATTGGGCACAATATCTATGCTACTATTGTTTTCTAAAAATATTGAGTTGGAACATGTAAAACCTACTGGATAAACATTTAGGACAACAGTATCTCTTGATATACATCCATAAATTGAAGTAACGGTTAATTCAAACATTGAAGTATCTGTTGGAAATGCATAGGGGTTTGCAATAGAGCCATTACTTAAGCTACTAACCGAAGACCAAGAATAGGAATTACCACTTATAGAAGCTGATCCAATTTGCACCGTATCCCCCGCATAAATTGTCGTATCATTCCCTGCATCCGCCACCGGCAAGGCATTCACCGTAACCACCACAACGGCATCACTGGCGGTGCACCCTCTGGCATCAGTAACCGAAACGGTATACGTAGTCGTAGAAGCAGGCGAAGCCGTTGGGTTACTCACCGTAGCCGAACTTAGCCCTGTAGCAGGCGACCAGGCATAGGTGAATGGAGCGGTGCCATTGCTTAGACTGGTACTTAATCCAACGGAGCTACCCGCACAAAAGGAGGTATCATTGCCTGCATTTACCTTTAATGCAGATAACTTAGACACTACAAAGGGTCCAAAGCTGTTGATGCTATTGGCTGTAATGCTGGAACTGGTATAGCTGTTATTGCCTTTGTTTAACCATTGGCTTCCGTTCCATTGGGCTACTTTTAAGGTGTTGGGGTTTATAAAACCGCAACCTGTACTATGCCAACCCAAGCTTACATTGGGCGTACTGTTACCTGTAGTGCGGGAAAGCATCCAGTATCCGGTGGTGTCAAAATCGCTTAATCCAGCCTCAGCACTGGCAAAGGAATAGGAGGCATTGGCATTGGTATTAAAATACTCGGCGGTAAAAGCATCGGTTGAACTACCTGGTGCCGAAATAGCTACCGGAATATACTTTCCGGATTTACCTGTTGGAAAGGTAAAGGCTTGGTTCCCGGTTTTCTTGATGGCTCCTTCCACATAAGAAGCATCCGAAGCCCCATTCACCGAGCTGCTATTTGCTAAATTCAATGTATTGCCATTGGTTTTTAATACCCCCGCAGTAAGGGTTAAACTGGTATTTACCTTGATGTGGCTGTTTAGGCTTACATAACCTGCACTTTTGTTTAGGCTTAACTTGCCAAATTCAGGATTGGCTGAACCATTTTTGGTAATACTTTGGTTGGATGTTCCATTAAATAATAGGGTTCCACCACCATTGCCTATGACACTGGCAGAATTTTGAGTTAGTGAAAGGTTACCCTTGATTTCGTTGGTGCCGGAATACCCCGCCCTCGCCCTCGTTTGCAACGAGGGCGGTTGAGAAATTGGTCTCTGACCGATATTATTATCATTCATCCCTGAATTTTTGTAATTTTTACTAATCCTTTACCTGCTACTCCAGGTGTTCCTTT
>JAIBAJ010000180.1 GCA_019695265.1 Bacteroidia bacterium
TTGCCTGGGTTTTGAAAAACCCCCATGTAAGTACGGTGATATTAGGTGCAAGCAAATCCCCTCAATTGGCCGAAACTTTACAGGCATTAGAGGTTGTTGATCAATTAACACCTGAGGTTATGGAAAAGATAGAGCTGGTTTTGCAAAACAAGCCCAAAGCGCCGGTATTTTAAGGGATTATTTCTTCTAAACAGGTCCAGGCCTCGGCAGGCTTTTCAAAAAGTACCTTGGTCTGGGCCCAGGTAGATTTAAATAATTCGGATTGCCTGTATTTTTCCAGGCAAGTTTGGTTTTCCCATTTGCTATAGGTGAAAAACACACCGGGTTCAGTTTGGCTTTCCAAAAGGCTTAAGTGAATGCACCCTTCGAAGTGACGAATATAGGTTTTGGAACGGTTAAAAACATCCTTGAATTCAGATGCATTACCAGGTTTGAAAGTCATTTTTACTACCCTTGTTATCATTGGCTTCTATCCAGATTTTATCGCTCATTTTAAGTCCCAGGTATTTACTTGCAGAACCGCAATTTTGCGCAATTTCAAGCAAACCTACCGAGTTAAAGAATGCCAGAATTTCTCCGGGCATCACATCTCCATAAACCTGGGAAATTCCGGAAATGGTATGGGAAAGGTTTTTCATAACTATTTTGATCCCTTTACCTTTAAAGGTTTGATCAAAGGAATCCTTGGTAATATTCGTAAAGATATTCCCAAATCCATCAATATAAATAACCGCACCGGTAATGCGTTTTTCTTCCAACACCGGATTAAAGAAAAGCTGTTTTTGAATGGAATCTTTAACCGTTCCAAGGGAGCTTAAGGAGCCTGTTTTGACTAATTTACAGGCAGCAGGAACTAAGATATCAAGACAAGGGAAGGAATGAGAGCTGAAATTAATTACCGAGTCCAATTGAATGATTTCTTCAGGTTTATCATCGAGCACCAAACTAAATACACCGTTGTCGGGACCAATAAAATAATGCCCTTTATGTTTAATTCCGATATAAATGGCCGTATTGCTGATATCCTTAGAAACCGCATTAATATGAATGGTTCCTACGGGGAAATAGCGGTAAGCCGAACGGAGTATAAAACCTGCCTGACCTTCATCGTGTTTGCCAACCTGGTGAGAAATATCCACAATAATGCAATCGGGAAGTGCAGACAAAATGGACCCTTTGAGGGCAGCAACATAAGGATCTTTAAGTCCAAGGTCTGTAGTAAGGGTGACGATAGGCATTTGGGCGACAGCACAAAATTACTTTTTAACAGAAATTATACCAGATTTTTTTTGGAAGACATTTTTTTTATCTTTGCGGCCAAATCAACCAAACTCATATTAAAAATTATGAAAAAAATTAAACTACTTAGCTTAGCAGCTGCAATGACTCTAGGTCTTGCTTCTTTGAATTCTTGTACAGAAGACAAATGTAAAGATGTAACTTGTGAAAACGGTGGAACTTGCTTGGAAGGTGTTTGTGATTGCGAAGACGGTTACGAAGGTACTAACTGCCAAACTGAAACTCGTGTTGCATTTTACGGAAGTTATTCTGTATCTTCAGGTACTGTAACTTGCCCAGTTACCGGAAATGGAAACATCTCTCAAGGTACTCCGGTTTCTATCGCTGAGTCTAGTGCAGGTGTATTGAAAGTTTCTGTAGTATTTGCTGGTACTGCTTTGACCGGAACTGTTAATGGTTCTAACCTAACTTTGGACCAAGTAACTCTTAACAACTTTACTTACTCAGGTTCTGGTTCTGTAAGTGGAAACACTTTGACTATGTCAATCAACGAACAAGATCCAAGCGCTGGTGAAACTTGTGTTTACTCTTTCACTGCTCAAAAATAATTGACTTCAATTTATTTGAAAGGCTGGCCATTTGGTCAGCCTTTTTTTTTATCCCTACCCTTGAGTCAAACTATCTTAACAGTTCACAAAATAGCCTAAGTTGAATTTTGTGACCAAATTAAACGGGTTCCATATTATACCGAATAGATATTATCACAAAATTGTCATTTGAAACGAAGTGAACAAATGGAAAGTGGGATGGGGGCTGATTTTGGTTAAATCCGAGCTTGTTTTAGTTAGTTTTTTTTAATTTAAACCCAATTTAATCAATAGTAGAATGAAAAATCTGAACTACTTGATTTAGTTGGGTTTACCCCGAATGAAGAGTTTGAGCATTTCTAATGCGCAATCGTGGTAAAAATTACTTGAAAATCTAACTAATCCTAGTCTCGAAACTCGTTTTAAAATTTCTTTTGGAATTTAGCTTAATTGAATGGGGGCATTTTTGAACCACCAAAAATACTTGCTTCCTGATTTGTAAATGAGTAGGAAGTAAGGCTATGCTGAAATTGTAAGAAATGCAGGGTATCCAAGACTTTAGGTAAAATTTACATTTCTTATTTTTTATAAAACCTTGAATAGTAAAGATTTGAAAATAAAAACAGGGAGGCCGAACTGTTATTCCAATTGTAAGGTTAGAAGAAAAAAAAAGGGAAAATCCAATTTTGGATTCTCCCTTTTTTATTGGAAAATAATAGACTATTTAATTTTGTCTTTCATTTTTCCTCCGCCGTTTCCACCAGTTGGGGCAACAACATTGTCTTTCATTTTTCCACCACCAGCAGGAGTTGTAACATTGTCTTTCATTTTTCCTGTTTCTGGTTTTTTAGGCTCTTCTTTTTTAGGCTCATCAGCTGGTTTTTTAGCTGGTTTTTTACTGCCTTTGCCTTTTTTTGCAGCTTCTTCAGCAGCAGCAATGCTATCTTGTTTCATTTTCTCCAAAGCAGCAGCAATGCTATCTTGTTGAGCTTTCAAGGCTTCAGCGGCTTGGATAGAATCTAGACGAGCTTTTTCTACCTGAGCAATACTATCCTTGCGAGCGTTTTCACGAGCCTCAAGCTCTTCTTTGCTTGGTCCGCAGGAAGCTAAAAAGCCTAGTCCTGCTACCATTACAAGTGAATAAATTTTTTTCATGTTCTGGATTTTTGGATTATTGATGAGGATGCAAAATTAGAAGTAATAACATATCAATCTTAAATTAAAACGTAAAATATCAACGAGAAATCAACTATTTACAACCAATCTTAATAGGTTATCAATTCTCGGTCCGAACTTCCATCTTCGTATAGATTGATTACTGCAAAAGCCGGAGGAAATTCCTGACAGTTGCCTCCCCACCAGGCACCACAAACTGCCCCATTGCAATAGTATTTTACACCCAAATATTCCGCTTCATCTACCAAATGGATATGTCCGCTTAAACAAACTTTTACATTTGGATATTTGTAAAATAAATCTTTTAATTGTTTGGCATCCTGATGCATCCAAGCTCCCGGAACATTCCAGTTATTTCTTTTTAAATTGTCACCATCGAAAAAAGTACATACAGCCAAAATAGGAATGTGACTCAAAATACAAATGAATTTCTCCTTTGGAACCGATGCTAATTCTTTTTCCAGCCAATCCATTTGAGCTTCATCCAATTTTGCCCAATATCCTGCTATGGATCGGGGATGTGTACTATCCAAAACAATAAAATGCCAGTTACCTTTGGTAAAACTATAGTAGCGATTGCTTAACTGAAGTTCTTCTGTTGCCCAGGCTTTACCATAAAGTGGGTCCCGTTTCTTTTTATTTCCAACATTGCTCCAGCCCCAAACATCGTGATTGCCAATGCAGCTATGCATTTCGGTGTGCAATTCATTCTTTAAAACAGATTGCCAAACCTCCCATTGGGCTTTCACTTCGTCCTTGTTCCTGTTCAAAGAATCCATGATGCAATCTCCCCCATTTAAAATAAAGTCTGGCTTGTCAGGTAAGGTTTGGGCTTTTTGAAGAGCTTTTGCCATGCCTTTTGGCGCAACAGATCCCGGTTCAACATGAATGTCGGTCAAGTGTGCTATTCTGAAATTTCGTCTTTTATGCACATGAATG
>JAIBAJ010000181.1 GCA_019695265.1 Bacteroidia bacterium
CGGCCGCTCCGGTCACCACGAGTGTTTGCTTCTTTTCAACCAAGGTTAATTGCCAAAAGGGATTCCTGCAAAGATGCAATTTTTTCGGGCGGGGCTACAACTCTTCTATTTTTTGCCACAGCAACCAGGATTTATCGAAGAAGTGGTGGTAGATATGGGCAAAAACCGGTTTTAGTTTTTCCTTTTTCGATACTTGCACATACCAGCCTTCCAACCATTTTACATCGGGGTTGTTGTAATCGGCTAATAGGTTCCATTTTTTGTCGAGCGTAGGATGGTTTTGCAATTGAAATTTCCAAACTGTGGCAATTAAAGTGCCCTGGTCCCTGGTTTTCCAGGCCGGGTCTTTAAATATTTCCATGGTAAGTTGATGCCAGGTTTCCAGAAAATCATAACTGCTATCGTCGAAAAGAAAAACACCGCCATTCCAATGTTGAAAATCTTTCTCTTTTACTGCTATGCCAAATTTTTGCTGAATTTGAAGAGCCAAATGGTCACATTCCACCCTCCAAACACTTCTCCCATCCCTGGTTCGGGGGTAAGGTTTCAGCCACGACCATTTCAACCCCAAAGCCTTGCAAATAGATTTTAAATTGGCGGTTCGCATAAAAGCCAGACCTTCCCTGTTCTTCCAGGTCTTTTCGGTGCGGTGATAAATAAGGTGAGGCTTTAACCGAAACGTAGAAAACGAACTAAGATAACGTATGCCGGTCCAAACCAATTGAACCGGATTTTTCTTCATTTGCCAATATTCCGATTCCAACTCTTTTCTCAGTTCCTTTACCTCTGCTGAAGCGGAGTTGCGGTAAGGATCTTGCCGGTCGAGCTCCAGGTTGATGGCCCGGTTTAATTCATCGGCTTCTTTTTGGCAATTGCACTGCACCGCCGAAGGACTAAACAAGCGCATTCGGCAATGATCGGGGGCAAAGCGAATAGGCGGAATAAATTCATTAAAAATCAAATCGCAATCCTCACTAATGGCAATAACATCCGAATCAAGGTAGCAATACCTTCGGCCTGGTGGTAAAAAACGATGCAATCCGGTTTTGAGGTAGATGCTAGCCTGGTGGTTATTAAAATGCGACGGGGTGGAAATATCCAATACCTGGGAATGAACAATGGGTTTGGTATTTCTGGAAGAGTCGGTCACCACCCAAATGTCCGAACGAGTTACTTTCTTCAGCTTTTCCAAAGAAAAGGCCAGAGTATCTATATGCTCATCCGACCCGCAAACAGCAAAAACAAAGCAAGATTTACTCATGGTTGCATCCAATTAATCCACCAATTTTCTAACACATAGATTTTCCAAAGTCTCCAATGATCCTTTTGCTGAAGCTTTTGTTCAATATACCGAGGTTGAATTACTTCTGACTTCACCAACAGTCCATTCCGGAGCTGTTCAGCATACAAGTCGTAATTCATATAAAAGGCGTCAGGCCCCACAAATCCTTGCTTTTTTCGCTCCAAAATGCTGTCTGGAACCCGATTGTTAAGCAAGGTTTTTAATATAGGTTTTTGAACACCTTCTTCCATAAAGCTATCCGGATGCAAGCCTAACATAAACTCCACCAAATGATGGTCCAGGAAAGGCACCCTTACTTCGAGGGAATTGGCCATCGAAGCCCTATCAACTTTGTTTAGCACCAACTCGGTCATAAACGTTTTTATATCCAGGTATTGCAACTGTTTCACCAGGGGTTGGTCGTCGGAAAGTTGGAACCGGTCAAAATGAGCAAACGGATCATCCGGAAGGGAATGTCGGTAATCGGGAGTTAATGCTTGGGACAATTCGTTCAGGTCAAATAAACCCATGCTCATGGCATGAATATAGTGGGATTTCACCATTCCGAACGATTTACCACCCAGCATGGCGGAAATTCTTTTCCAGGGCGATTCATAGTAAAAAGGGTTACCCTTGTTCCACCAATAACCTCCAAACAATTCATCGGCTCCTTCGCCCGAAACCACCGCTTTTACCTTTTCCACCGCAATTCGACTCACTTCAAAGGTAGGCAAGATGCTAATGTCGGCAATAGGATCGTCGTAGTGAAACATCAACTGCCTAACCTTATGCAAATCAATTTGTTTTGAAATATGCCTACTCATTGGCAATCCCAAATGATTAGCGACTAATTCGGCATATTTATCTTCCGAATCGGTCCAATTTTCAAAGCCGATGGAGAAGGTTTGAAACGAATTCCCTACTACGTCCCTGGCCAACACAGCCAAGGCTGAAGAATCAAAACCTCCACTTAAAAAACCACCTACCGGCACATCGCTGCGCAGGTGCTTTTCAACCGATTGGCTTAAGAGAAAGCGAGTATGTTCCACCACCTCTTTACGAGCAAGACGATGGTTGCTTAAAGTGGGTTTCCAATACTCATCCAAACGGGGTTTAAAGCTAAAGTCACTTTCTAGGTAAAACGCCGGTTGTAGTTTAAATACCTGCTCCCAAATGGTGTAAGGTGCCGGCACATAGCGATTGGCCAGGAACAAAGCTATACTTGTTTTTCGCACCCGAATGGATGAGGCCAAAGCCGGTAGAGCCAAAATACCTTTTACTTCCGATGAAAAGACTAGAAAATCGTTGGATTGGTAGTAAAACAGCGGTTTTATTCCAAACCTGTCCCTTGCAGCCAGCAATTGCTTGGTATGGGAATCGAACAGTACGAAAGCAAACATGCCTTCCAGCTTTTGCAAAATCGCTTTTCCCCAGTGGGCGTAGCCATTCAAGATAACCTCGGTATCGGTGTCGGTGGTAAAAGCCAGGCCTTGGGCTTGCAGTTCAGTCCGTATTTCACGAAAGTTATAAATTTCACCGTTGTACACCAAAACATACCTTCCATCGGCTGATTGCAGGGGTTGTTTGCCTTTCTCCGATAAATCAAAAAACGAAAGTCGGTTATGAAACAGGGCCACCCGATCATCTGAACTGCGGTACTGCCCGTGGTCGTCAGGACCCCGGTGTTTCAATACCTGCTCCAGGCCGGTTAAACCATCCGGCGAAATAGGAACTTGACTAAAAACGGCCGTAAACCCACACATACTTACTGTTTTCTTTTCTTCGAATTGAGGTAGTCCAAGGCAGACATCTTTTCAAGCTTCAAATCTACTCCAAACATCCGAAACACGTAATAAATGATGGTATTTACAACCATTGAAATTCCATGAAGAATGGTTTTATGGTAAATTTCGGCAAGTTCCCCACCCAAAATTAAACGACGAAAATTGAAGGCCAGAACCAACAGATGAAACAGAAAAAGATACAACCACCGCACATCCTGCTTCACCAAAACCCCAATAATGAGCATGGGCAACCACAATTGATAAAACAAATCGCTGAGGTAGAAAACCTGAAATGCTTGGCTAGGTAGTGGTGATAGCCCTTTTTGTATGGAATTATACTTCCAAACCAGGTAAATGGAATAGGACAGGGCAAATAAACTTCCATACCGATGAAAAAACAAAAGAAACAAGGTAAATAGCAGTATTTCCAGGGCCAATACAAGCTGTAAAATACGGTAGGTTTTGTTGGCTCCTACTACCAAGGGCAAGGTTTTGCGTCCGGAGTTAAAATCGGCTACGGCGTCTTTAATTTGATGCAGTACAATGTTACGGAACCCGATAAAAAACAAGGCAGCCAGCAAAAAATTAAACCAACTATGCACTTGCCAGGGTGCCTGAATAGCAAAGGTATGCATGGAAAGTGCCATTGGCCAAACATAAGCATAGGCCGTATCGAGCAGGCAAGCAGGCAATGGGAAACGTTTCAAACGCAACGGAGGGATTGAATACACCAAAAAGCTTCCGAGTTCTAAAGCTATCAAAATTAAACTCCATTCGTCGAAGGGTAAAACCAACCAAGGCAATAACATAACCGCCAGCGAAAGGCCAAAAAGCAAACCAACCACAGGAATTGAAACTCCTTTTAATTTAT
>JAIBAJ010000182.1 GCA_019695265.1 Bacteroidia bacterium
AAATAGCTTTGCAGGTTGAAATGATACTATACGTTTAGTTATGGAAGGTTGGAAAAGCTCACTATTTGGGTTTTGATGGAATCTGCAAACTATAGCTGATAGCGGGGATGAAGATTTTTCGGGCAGCTAACGATTGTTTTCAAAAAAAACAAAAAAAACGCGTAAGAAATTATTCCTACGCGCTAAATTGGTGTATTTTAAGTATTAATTGGTTTTAATTAGTTTGAATTTTGCTGATTTATGGTTACTTATATATTCGCAAATGTAAACTCCGCAAGGTAAATCGGCGGTTGAAAGTTGGATTGATTGAGAAGGAGAAACCGAGATTGTTCTTATGGATTGCCCGTGGAGATTGAATAACTGTAACTGAAGGTCATCCTTTTCCATGTTGTTGATAATTAGTTCATTAACACAAGGGTTGGGATAAATTTGAGCTAAAGGATTTGAGATTTCGTTGATTTCAGCCGGGATTCCATTTTGATTAAATTCCACCAAACCGCCGCCGGAAGTGCCAATCCATTTATTGCCATTAGGATCAACTGCGATTGAAACCACATCGTTTTGCGGCAGTCCCGAATTTGCCGTATTGTAAGCGATGAGTCCCAATCCGTCGTAACGGAGTAAACCTCCGTCGGATCCTATCCACAAGTCATTGCCTTCCCGAATAAAGCAGTTGACCTGGTTAAAGACAATTCCGGTATTGGCGGTGGTGAATTTTGTCATTTGTCCATTATAAAATTTTGCAATACCATGCGAGGTACCTATCCAAACCGAATTACCATCGGCGTAAAGGCTGTTAATTTCATTGGCCGGCAGCATAGAGTTATCGGTATTTAGGGTAATCCAGGTTCCGTGGTCGTAAATGGAGATACCACGATTAAAGGTTCCTATCCAAATTCGTCCTTGTTTGTCTTCGGTGATGGAAGTTATTCCATTGGAAACAAGGTTGGAGTTGAAAGTTGAAAATGTTTCCCAGGTATTGGAAAGTTTGGCCAATCCACCTCCCCAGGTGCCAATCCAGGTATTTCCCAGGTGGTCGGTAAACATGCAGCGAATTACATTTAAAGGGAGTCCGCTGTTTTGGGATGTAAGGACATTCCAGCTATGTCCATCGAATTGAGCGATTCCTTCATCGGTGCCTGCCCAAACTTCGCCGTTGGATGGAAATAAAAAGGTTGAAGTATTTATTTCCGGTCCATTGTTTTGGATAGAGTCGTAAGATGAATCAGAAAGGTTTAAGGAGGCCGTTCCATGTTCGTTTCCAATCCAGAGCGTATTTTCTTTAATAGCTACGGTATTAATTATGTTGGAGGATAGTTCCGAGTTGGAGGTATTGAATTTTTTCCAGTTATCGGCTTGGGTTTGAAAGCCGGATAAAAGTGCTGCGGTATAGAGTAAAGTTTTCATATTTTCGAATTTAGAATTTGGTTATTAGGAGTAGGCATGTATGATGCCACATTTTTAAATTGTTGATATTCAGTAAGTTGCTTTGTTTAATGTTTTTGAGGATTCATGCCTTTCGCATGGAATTGAACAGATTTCGTTCGTAATTGAACACACTTCGTGCATCCCCATTGCTTTTGAGGGGTAATTCTAAAAATTTCTTAAGGAATTATTTACGGATTTCGACTTTAACTTCCTTTTTTGAAGAAGATTTGGAATTAGGTGGAGTAGGAGGAGTAGGGGTTTCAATGAATTCGTCCTTGGAAATATTCTCTGTTTGAGAAATCAAATTACCCTTTTTGTCCCATTTTTTTACGGTCACTTTCCGATTTCCATGCCCCATTTCTTTTTGGACAATTTCTGTTTTTTCTCCGTTTTCATCTACGATGACCGATTTGGAATTGGCGCTAATATTTTGGATTTCGATAGTTTTTGTTCCGTCTTCATTATCTGATTCTATCATTTCGGATTCATCGTCAAATTGGTCTTTTGAATCTGCTTTATCCTCATTGAAATCGGGACAAGCTAAACCATCGCCGGTCATGGTCCAATAGTGGCCTAACATATCGTTATCGTAGGTATTGGTAACATTTTTGATATCGTAAATAATAGGAGAGATGGATTTGTTGAGATAAACTGTTTTACCAAGTCCAACGTGTACAATCACACGGATTTTTTGGTTTCTAAGTTTTTCGGAATCGGCAAGAGGGAAATAACCATTGACAACAATTAAGCTTTCTCTTTGACTAATTCCATAATCAATTGCTTTGGCACGAATGGCGGCATCAGATTTTTGGGCTCCTTTGGCGCTTCGGATTACTTCGATCCAGGTAGAGTCGTTGTGAGATTTTACGAAATCGAGTCGAGTAAGACCAACGAGGCTAGGGGAATCATTATCTACAAATATTTTCCAGTTTCCAACAAAGTTTAGGTCTTCGTCATCGTTAAATCCGTTTCTGATGATGGTTTCGGTTTTAGGGTCAGCTTCGAAGTACAAGGTGTCTTTTTGTTCGATTTTGATTTGAGTTTTATCTACATACATGCTTTTGGTATCCTTTTTTAGGTTACGCAAAGGCCAAATCAGAAGTACAATACCCAAGGCAAAGAGACCAGTAGTAACCACCGGGATAGCGAAACCTCGCTTAACTTTAAATAGAATTCGAACAGCCCAGTAAACCAGCAGAATTAGTGGGATAAGAGAGAAGAAGGCTAAGGCTGAAAGAAAGAGATTTTGGTCGATTTCTGTTACAAAAATTCGGTTTAAAACATCGTGTAAGTTGATACCAAATTCTTGTTGATTGATATTTACATTAATAAAATCCATGGAGCCAAAAAGGATAGCAAGAAAGACTATTCCAAGAATACAAGCCAAGAAGAGAAAGAAACCTCCGATGATTTTGCCAATAAAGGAGACAAATTTTACAATTACCTGAGCTAATAGTCGGAAGAAGTCGTGGAAAAACCTACCGGCAGGACTGGTAGGGACATTTTTGCCCCACGTTTTAGCTTCATTGCCAAACTCCTTAGCTCTTTGTTCCAGGTCTTTCATTTCTTCTTTTACTTGTTTTTCGATATTTTGAAGGTTAACGGGTTCACCTTTCATTTCGAGTTTATCGGCAGTGGTAATTGCCTGAGGGATAATTAGCCAAAGCACGAGGTAAAGGATAAAGCCCATTCCAAAGAAGAAAATACTTAAAGCCCAACCTAATCGTAGCCATAAAGGGTCGAAACCGAAGTAATTGGCTAGTCCGCTGCAAACACCGCCTATAACTTTGTCGTCCGGATCTCGGAAAATTCTTCTACGACTTTGGCCTGAAAAATCATAGGCTTGCGGGTTTGAGAAGGGTTGATTGGAGTTAGAGGGTTCTGCATCGCCACCAAAATCTTCCGGATTACCGAGGATGGAGATTATTTTGGTAACATCATCCTGAGAGATTACCTCCCTGTTTTTGCCAAGTTCGGCGCGGAATAATTCGGCCATACGCGCTTCAACATCGCTAACGATTTCGTTGCGTGTTTCGGGATTTGAGAAGTAACCTTTAATAGCTTGAATGTATTTGTTGAGGATATCGTAGGCTGTTTCGTCGATGTGAAAAACAAATCCGCCTAAATTGATTGTTAAAGTCTTATTCATTTTGGTTAAGTATTTCGGGTTATGAGTATTATTTGGATTGGGATTGAGTAATGTGGTTAACGGATTCAACTAATTCGTTCCAGCTTTTTAGTAAGTCGGCCAGAACCGTTTCGCCTTCCGGAGTAATTCGGTAGTACTTTCTTGGTGGTCCGCTGGGCGATTCTTCCCATCGATAGGAAAGAACTCCATCGTTTTTTAAGCGTGTTAGTAAAGGGTATAAGGTGCCTTCCACCACGATTAGTTTGGCATCTTTTAATCGTTCAATGATTTCGTTGGCATAAGCATCGTGTTGCTTAAGAATGGAAAGGATGCAAAATTCGAGCACTCCTTTTCGCATTTGTATAT
>JAIBAJ010000183.1 GCA_019695265.1 Bacteroidia bacterium
CCTGACTCCACTCTATGGATTTCATTTATTCCTGAAATCAAGTGGTTGGGGTTTCCAACAAACTCTTTACCTAATAAGTTGGAGATATCTTGAATTGTTATGGGAGACTTTAGTTTCAAAGGTCAAATATTTGATTTACAAAGGTGGTGAGAATGTTGATTTAATGGAATAAAAAAAATTAATCCAATAATTCTGCAATTTGATTGAACTGCTCTGCTACCCAATCCAATTCAATCTGGCTTATAATTAATGGTGGACAAATTCTTAGTGCACTATCAGCAAATAAAAACCAATCAACAATTATTCCTCTTTCAAGAGCAAGTTGAATAAATTTCATTAAAACAAAATTGTTATCCATAGGAATTGAAATCATAAGTCCTTTACCTCTTCGCTTTTGGAAAATAGGGTGAATTAGCTTAGACAAAAAATACTCACCTTTCTTTTTGGCTGCTTCGGCCAGATTTTCATTCAAAATGTAGCTAAGGCTCGCAAATGAAGCTGCGCAACAAACAGGATGACCCCCAAAGGTTGTTATATGACCAAGAATAGGATGGTGGGTCAAGGTAGACATAATCTCGTTGGATGAAATAAAGGCACCAATAGGCATTCCCCCGCCAAGACCTTTTGCTAAGCATAGAATATCAGGTATAATTTGATAAGATTCGAATGCCCATAAACTACCTGTTCGTCCACAACCAGTTTGAATTTCATCAACTATTAAAAGTGCCCCAGTCTGGTTGCATTTTTTTTGCAATTTCTGTAAGTAATCATTTTCGGGAAGAATTACACCTGCTTCTCCTTGAATGGGTTCAACCACGACACATGCTGTATCATGTGTAATTTGTTCTAAGTCATTTAATTTGTTAAATTCAATTAATTTAGTGTTGGGTAGAAGAGGTCTAAATGCATTTTTGTATGTTTCACTTCCCATTATACTTAATGGTCCATGAGTACTGCCATGATATGAATTTTTAAATGAAATTAGTTCGGTCCTCTTTGTATAACGTTTTGCAAGCTTTAGTGCACCATCAATTGCCTCTGCACCTGAATTTACAAAATAAACGGATTGTAGGTTGGAGGGTAAGTTGGAAGAAAGAAGATGAGCAAGTTGAACCTGAGGACTTTGAATATATTCTCCATAAACCATGGTATGCATATACCTATTGGCTTGTTCTGTAATTGCTTTAATAACATCAGGATGGCAGTGCCCAACATTGCTAACTGCTATGCCACTAATAAAGTCAATGTATTTTTTCCCTTGAGTATCTTCAATAAAAACTCCTTCTGCTTTTGAAATTTCGATAGCTAAAGGAAATGGGGAAGTTTGACCAATATGTTTAAAAAATAATTCCCTGTTATTCATTGAATGATTGCTTAGCGTCAATTGGTTTTGTATCAGAGGTCAATAGTTTGGAATTAAGGTTCATCAATTCTTGATTTTTACAAATTAATTCTTCTTCAATTTTTATCAGGTTTCTTTTTAGTTTTCTGTTTTTAGTTTGAAGGTATAAGGTTAAAAGGGAAAGGATAAGCAATAGTATAATTCCCAAGGTTTTTTTTGATTTATACCATGGGTTTTTAATGATGATTGTAATATTTAATGGGTTACTTTCTTGGTTGTTTTGATTTTTGGTTTTTATCGATAAAGTGTAGGTTCCACTGGGTAAGGCATGGAATTTTAAGGTGTTGTCAGTTGTCCAATTAGTCCATTCTGATTGTAGGCCTACCATTTTATATGAAAACAAGTTAGAACTCAAGGTGTTAAAATTTGGGGAAGAAATGTTTATTTTAAGGAGGTTGGGGGTTTGTGGAATTTCAATAGAGTAAGGTGGTGATGACTGAGAAATAGTTCCTTCAAATAAGCCTATATCAATTTTACCATCCAAAATAATTCCATTTATTAATACAATTGGTTTAGTAAGTTTGGGTTGAGGCTTGTTGATGTCATAGTGAACCAAGCCTTCATTGGTGCTAAACCATAAATTGTTGTTTTTAATTAATAACGCCCAGGAATCGCTATTAGGTAATTTATTGGACGGACTATAATCAAAGTAATCATACCCGTCTCTATCCTTCCTGAGTTTTGCAAATTTCCCTTGGTCGGAGATCCAAATTTCTCCTGTTTGACTTTTTTCTAAAATATAGAAACTTTCCAGCTTTGTGGAATCCCTTAATTTAAAAGGATTCTTTCGGATAAATTTCGAATTATCTTCTTTGAACGAAAGAATAGAAATAGGATTCGTCCAAAAAAGCTCTTTTTTGTATAAAATAGGCTTATTCCATCCCAAATACAGGCCATTGGAAGGATTAAAATAACTGACCCAGGCAGGTATAGGATCGAAGGTGTTAATATAGGCAGCATTACCTGCATAATCAGAAACCCAAAACCTTCCTTTATTATCGAGTTCAGAGAATTGGGCAATAAATTTAAGATTACATACCTTTTCAGGCAGCGAATAGGTTGATCCCTTTTTTACTATTTTAAAAATCCCTTCTTCCAATGTCAAATAGAGACATTTGTTTTGAGCATCCCATGCCATTGTTGTGGTTGGGTTAGAATTCAATTGTATGGCTTCTTCGCCCTGAAGCCTATAAAGCCCATTCCAGGTAGCTACCAATAAATCACCTTCACAATTTAAAAGTTGAAAAGCTTGCCCAATATTGGATTGAATGGGTCTAAAGTTTATAGTTGGCTGTAAACTTTTTCCTATTTTACTGAAAAAGAGTTTAGAACTAGTACAAACGTAGAAGTACTCATTTTGAATTTCAATATCTGTTACCACCCCATCGAAGCTATTTTGGTGGGGTAGAAAACTTAATGGTGAATCCATTTCTATCCTGGTGATTCCCAGGTCGGAGCTTATCCATAAGCCATTCTCATGATCTAGGAATATTGAATTTATTCCATTGTCTGGAAGGATGTTAGACTTGTTGATGATAAACCTCAAAGAACCATTCGGATTTAAAATATATAACCCTCCATCTTTCGTAGGTATTGAATATTCTCCAAAGCTTGATTCTATAATCTTGCGAGGGATTTTTTCAATTATTTCTTTTCCTATTTCGTAATCTACCGGTATCTCTTGAAAGTCTTTATTAAAAATTGCTATTGCTTTATCATTCTTTTCAATTAGATAGGAATTAGTTAATTGTCCGGCATTTCGTAAGGAAATGGCAGATAAGATTTCTTTTTTCGATTCAAATTTTCCAAGTTCTTCTTTATGGCCTTTAGAGTCAATTTCAACTACCTTTTGGGATAGTTCTCTTATGAAGCATTTTTTTGAGGTAGGAATCAATTCCTGAATGGAAGTTTTTGAATTAAAGACAAAAAACTTCCTGGAGTTGGTATTAAAAATCAAAACTTTTTGTGAAGTCCTGAAGGCAATTGATTCTCCAAATTTTACCGTTTCCCAAATTATTCCAAATTTCCTTTCTGATAGAGGTAGAAATTCCAATAAGGAATTATAGGAGAATTCGCCTTGTAGATTGGATTCAAGGTATCCTATTTGTTGGTTGCCTCCCACGTAAATAATAGACTTTTCGCCTTGAACTAAGCACCTTAAACCTTTTTTTGAAGTGCCATTTATCTTTTTCCAAAAATGTCCATCAAAGGAAAGAATGCAATCAGAATTGCAAAATAGAATCTGACCGGATTTGTCCTGAATTATACCAAAATTCTGTGGGCCAATTTCTGGACCAACCTTTTTATAATCATTTGTCTCGATGGAAATATAAGGCGGTAAAAAGTCTTGGGCCTTGATATTTAGGCATGTAAGTATAAGAAGGAAGGAAATTTTGGTTAAAAAGGCAGCTTTCTTCAAAAAATTGGAATAATTAACTTAGTATTGCAAAAGAAATAAGAATACCAATTAAAAACAAGAAAAAATGGGAAATGGTGT
>JAIBAJ010000184.1 GCA_019695265.1 Bacteroidia bacterium
TAGTAAAACCGGCAAGCTGGTGGAAAAGGACAGTTTTATTTATCAGAGTATACGAAAATATCCTAAATATAAGGAAGAACTAGAGACCAGCTTAAGCAATTTCAAGGAGAAGGAAGAACGATTTGGTCCGGCTGAAGAATTAAAGGAGCAAAAAAAATCTATTAAGGCTTTAAAAACCGGTTCGAATGAGAATGACATGGACAATGCGATAGAGTATTACAAGGATCGCAAAAAGAAAGACAAGGTAATCGCCATTTATAAAGACAAAATTTATTTCTCGCCCCATATCGTAAGTAATTATTACGATTTGGCGGATTACTATAAGGAAGTGGAGAAGTATAAAGAAGCAAAGGAAATATTGTTTGAATCCCTTACCATAAATCCCTACCAAAGCAGTGTATATGAGTTGCTGGGTGATATTGCTAAACTGGAAGCCAACATGGATGAAGCACTGCAATATTACCGAAAAGGCAAAGCCTTGAATACCAATTCAGGTTATTTTGGATATGGGGGCGGAATTACAGAAAAGATAGAACAAATCGTTGGGAATGAAAATTATAAGAAAATATTCGAGAACAAAACTTTTGAAGAAACGCTCAATAATCCCGATTGGTTGAATCTGGCAGAAAACGAAGATGCCATCGTACTTCACTATACCAAAGATTGTGTCATTGATACCAACCAAATGGTAAATATGTATCAAAGTTTAATGATCAAAATTCTCAAGGAATCCGGTATAGAAAAATACAATGAAATTGACATGAGTTTCATGGGCTACTTAACCAGCGCAAAAATTATTAAGGAAAACGGTACTGAGTCTACTCCCGAAAGATCAGGAAGTTATCTGGTCATTAAGAATTTGGAAGCCGGTGATATAATTCAGGTAGAGGGGGTTGCCGACATGCAGGCCAGAACTATTTTCGGAAATAATTTTAATCACCAACACTTTTTATTGTTCTCCGACCCTGTTTTTTATTCCAAGTTTGATTTTTCAGTTCCTAAAGGTACTTTTTTGGGATATTACGCGCATAAATTGGATAAGGAACCCAAGAAATTTACGGATTCCTATAATTTTGACCATTATGTTTGGCAAAATTATAATTTACCCAAAATCCAGGATGAAACAGCCTTTCCTGATTATTACGACTATTACAGAAGTGTGTCAGTAAGCACCATTAAAGACTGGGAAACGGTAAACGATTGGTACGAACAAACCACTTATCAAAAAACTGATTTAACCTATGAGGTAAAAGAAATTTTGGATACACTGATAAAGCCCGGGATGACGGATGAAATAAAGGTGCAAAAAATTTATAATTACATAACCACCAAAATTAGATACAGTTATGTGGCATTTCTCAATTCCCGATTTGTTCCCAAATGGCCCGGAAATACCATATCGGCAGGAATAGGAGATTGCAAAGATGTGGCCACCTTGATGATTACCATGTTGAGAGCGCAAGGCATTAGCTCCTATTATACCCTGGTAAAAACCAATCAGTACAACCGACTCGAAACTGTTCCATCCCTGTCTTTCGATCATGTGATCGTTTGTTACGAACTCAATGGACAAAAAAACTACTGCGATCTTACTACCAATTTTTATCCTTATTATGTATTGCCCGAGATGGATAATGACGCAGTCGCCCTCCATATTAAACCGGGTGAAAAGTCAATATTCCACCTCCCTAATGATTTGATTAATCAAAACAAAACGAATGCAAAATATACCATAGATGCCCAGTTAACCGAGCGTGACTTGAAATTGGAAGTTAAAGCTGAATATACCGGAACTGCCGGTGGTAATTTGAGGGAACAAATTTTTAGAACTGCTAAAAATAAATATCCCGATTTCGCCTCTGCGTATTTTGGTCAGGATGTATTTGAAAACAGCACCTATGACAAAGTAGAATTTGTGAACCTGAACGATTTTTCAAATCCCTTACAGGTGAATTACTCAATAACTTCCAAAGGTTTCGCCGATAAGGTATCCGGTTTATTTATTATTCGAATGCCCTATTTAGAATCCATCAGAAAAACCCAGGCCGTTATTGAAAATGAAAGAACCAATCGTATGGATCTTGAAAAAATATTAAATATTTACCCTTCAGAACAAATAATTAATTTAAAAATACCGGAAGGATATAAATTGGCAGAAATTCCTGAAAATATTACGCATAATTCAGCCTTTTGCAATTACAGTGTGGTGTTTAAACTCAGCGGAAATACGCTGCAAATTATTAAAAAACAAAGTTTTAATAAAACCCTTATCGAAATCGAAGAATTCCAATCCTTTAAAATAGATTACCAGAAGTTGTTGGATTTGGATAAATTTAAAATAGCCATCATAAAAAAATAGAGAAACACCTAGCCTGCCGCAGACAAAGGGGTATACCTTATATTTGGTAGGTTAATTTGTTTAATTTATCTAAAGGTAATGATGAACAATGCTTGAAATTGAGCATTTTTGAAGTTTTAATATGAGAATTGTCAAGAATACATTGCTTTCGTTTTTTCTAAGTCTTGTTATACTGGCTCAGGGCCAAAACAAAGCACCTGAAAATTGGTTTAATCTGGATCAAAAGGAAAACCGGGTACTGGGTGTAAGTACCGAAAAAGCCTATAAATATTTGAGCAAAAAGAAATCAGTACCGGTAATTGTCGGAATTTTAGATAGTGGGGTGGATGAAGACCACGAGGACTTAAAAAATGTGATGTGGGTGAATCAAGGGGAGATCGCAGGCAATGGTATTGACGATGACAAAAATGGATATATTGATGATATATACGGCTGGAATTTTATTGGTGGTATAGATAGCAATGTTAAGGAGGATTCGTATGAACTGACCAGGGTTTACAAACGCCTGAACGCCAAGTTTGAAAACATGGTGGAGGAGACTATGACGGAGGAAGAAAAGGCAGAGTTTAGGAATTTTTTAATGATTAAAGCTGAGTATCTTCAGAAGAGCACCCAGGCCAAGGCCTTGTTTCTTAATTTATCCAAAGCCAAAAAAAGATATGAGGATATTGAAAATACAATAGGTAAGGGTGAAAATATAACCGTAGAAGATTTAATGAAGTACAAAGCAGGTACTAAAATTGAACAGGATATTATTGCTAAACTCATAGATTATCTTAATAAAGGGGTTACCTATAAAGAACTTAAAGCTGATTTAATGGGTGCCTATAATCATTTTAATAAGGAAGCCAATTACGGATATAATCTTGATTTTGATCCAAGAGCAATTGTAGGCGACAACTATGATAATTGCGCCGATAAAAACTACGGCAACAATGATGTCACCGGAACCGATGCCTCTCATGGAACCCATGTGGCAGGGATAGTAGCTGCACAAAGAAACAACGGAATGGGAATTGATGGAGTGGCGAATAATGTAAAAATAATGGCCGTGAGATGTGTTCCGGATGGTGATGAAAGAGACAAGGATGTGGCAAACGCCATAAGATATGCCGTTGACAATGGGGCTAAGGTAATCAACATGAGTTTTGGGAAAGGATTTTCCTGGGACAAGAATTGTGTGGATGAAGCCATTCGATATGCAGCATCCAAAGATGTTCTTCTGGTTCATGGCGCAGGTAATGATTCCAAAAATGTAGATTCAAGCGCCAATTTCCCAAGTCCTTATAGCGGAGCAAACAATCAAAGAGCTTTGAACTGGATTGAAGTAGGGGCATCTTCTTGGGAAAAGGGAGTAGACGGGCTGGGAAGTTTCTCTAATTACGGAAAATTAAAGGTAGATGTTTTTGCCCCCGGCGTAAGTATTTATTCCACAGTTCCGGGATCAAAATATGAGTCATACGACGGAACCAGTATGGCTTCATCATGTACAGCAGGCGTTGCGGCGCTTATTCGTTCATACTTCCCCG
>JAIBAJ010000185.1 GCA_019695265.1 Bacteroidia bacterium
TTTTTTACTAACCAATAATTTATCACCAATGAAAAAAATCACCATGCTTGTTTCAGGTTTGGTATTGACTGCAGGTGTAAGTTTAGCCCAGACCTTGAGTCCTACAGTTATAGGTTCGGCGGGAGAAACAACTTATGGTGGTAGTATCTCCTTATCGTGGACGGTAGGAGAAATTGCCATTACAACAGTTTCATCAGCCGGAAATTTACTTACCCAAGGTTTTCATCAGCCCGAAAATGGTATCACCATTGGCATTGCTGACCCGGATAAACTTATCAGCATCAATGCCTTTCCGAATCCAATTTCAGAAAACCTAACCTTGGCATTTTCTGCTGAAAAATCCGGGAATTTTATTGTTGAAATAACAGATGCGCTAGGAAAACTGGTAAAAACCTCCAGCATTTATGTTGGAAATGGTCAAACTCAGCATAGCATCTCCATGTCAACGTTTGCACCCGGAGCTTATTTGGTAAAAATTTCAACTGCCAATGGTGACTTTGCAAAAGCCATTAAACTTACTAAAATCTAATTTCCCATTCCAATGAAAAAATTACTTACTACTGTGGCAGCCCTCATTTTAACGGCTAGCCTTTCGTTCGGTCAAGCACCAAGCAGCTTTAATTACCAAGCAGTTGCAAGAGATGCAGCCGGAGCTGTTTTACCTAACCAAGCTGTTAACCTTCGTGTAAGCATTCTCGATGGTTCAGCTTCCGGAACTGTTTTGTATTCTGAATATTTCCCAGCAACCACCAATACTTTGGGTCTATTTAATGTTGCTATAGGAACCGGAAACGTTTTATCCGGCTCTTTTGCCAGCATTAACTGGGGAACCGGTGGAGGCAAATTCCTTAAAGTTGAGTTGGATCCCAATGGGGGCACTAACTATTCCCTGGTTGGAACCCCACAATTATTAAGCGTTCCTTACGCACTTTATGCTGCTAACGCTCCTGCCGGTGTCACCGGAGCTACAGGTCCAACAGGACCGGGTGGTGGAGCTACTGGTCCAACAGGTGCTGCCGGAAGCCCCGGAACTCCAGGTGTAACCGGTCCAACAGGTGCAACAGGTGTAGCAGGAGCTACCGGTGCAGCCGGTGCAACTGGTGCAACTGGTGCAACTGGTGCTGCCGGTACTACGGGTGCTACGGGTGCAACAGGTGCTTCAGGTGCCAATGGTGCAACCGGAGCTACAGGTCCTTCAGGTGCTAATGGTGCCACAGGTGCAGCCGGCGCTACAGGAGCAACCGGTGCAACAGGTCCAGGATTGAGCGGTGGAACAACAAACGTAGTTCCCAAATGGACTTCTGCTACTGCATTAGGAAATTCAAGAATATTTGATAATGGTACATTAATGGGAATTGGAACCACCACACCGGTTCAACAATTGGATATCCGTTTAAATAACCTTGCAATTGGAGATAACCTTGGTACCGGCAATCCGGCCATTTCCTGGAAAACTGGTTTAACTACAGATTCTGTTATCACTTTTGCTAACCAAGCCTATGCAGCTACCTATTTCGTAAATGACGGAACAAACTTTATTGGCATGTGGATATCAGAAGCTGATAATGATTTAGAACCATGGGACGACAACCTAACCAGCGTTGGAAATCCAATTTATCGCTTTGCAAACGTTTATGCAGGTAATGGCGTTATTCAAACTTCCGATGCCAGGATGAAAACCAATATTAAACCACTTACCTTTGGATTGAATGAAGTTTTGAAACTTCGTCCTGTTTCTTACGATTGGAAAAATCCAAGAGATGGCAAAGAAAACAACATTGGTTTCTTAGCTCAAGAAGTTGAACAAGTAATTCCTCAAGCAGTTGTTCATTCTTATGCCAGCGAAGAAACACTTAAAAATGCCAAAGCCAACGGTAAACCAGTTCCGGAAATTACTGACCCTTATGGTATGAAATACACTGAAATGATTCCTGTTTTGGTTAAAGCCATTCAGGAACAACAACAAATGATCGAATCCTTGAAAAAAGAAATCGAAACATTGAAAAACAAATAAGCAGTTTTTCGAAAATAAAAAAAGGTTGCCAAACACCATGGCAACCTTTTTTTTTGCCAGTATTTCAAACAACCCCGGGAACAACTAACCCCAAGTTAAGCCTATACCGATTGCCAATCTGTTACAGTACAAATCTGCTCTGCCATAATTTGTTTAAACATTTTTTTTGGGGCAATTAACCATGTAACTTTCAAACTAGGTTTTGGACTTTTTTGCTAATACCATAGGTATTAAACCAAAATCACCATTTGTGATTCCAAGTAGAAAGAAACCTAAGCCAAAAGAAGCGTATTATTAAGCTGCAAAATGCCCCTATTTCTTCTACTTGCGACAAATTTACGCATACCCAACTTCAATTGACTGTCATAAACAAAAATGAAGGTTGGATTGGCCATGAATGGTTGAGGTTGCGTCGGGCAGGGATAGAGGCAAGTAGCTCTGAGGCAGGCGCAGCGCTAGCGGAGGCTGCCGAGGACTACAGCCGATAGCCCGGCCATGAGCCATGCACAAAGCTGGTTCAAGCAGAAAATATGGAGGCGAATGGGCCCGCCAAAAAACAACCCCGATCAGCCCAAAACGGACCAACCGGGGTTATCTGATTTCCGAAAAACCTTACTTAGTTTTGCTTGCTGATTCTAACATTTGAAACCCGGTTTGATTCCCAAACGCACTCCAAAAGGTAAAGTCCATTTTCGAAGCTAGTCAAATCAAGGTTTAAGGAAGAAGATGGAGCATGAAAATGAGCCAAAACCCGTCCTTGCAAATCTTTCAGGTTCAATTCTTTTGGCGAACTTTGGAGCTTAACCTGCAATAAACCTGTTGTTGGATTTGGGAAAACACTAGGCTCCAAGGCATTTTCAGTCAACCCAACCGATCCGATAGAAACCGTAACCTCGTTAGAAGCAACCGAATTTCCGGACGTATTGAAAGCTATAACTTTGTAATAATAATCTGTAAAAGAAGCAATTGCATAATCGTCGAATGTTGTAACATTGGCGGCAACCGTATCTAAATTGGAATAGGAGCTTGAATTAGCCACACTTCGTTGAATGATAAATCCCGTTTCGTTGTTGGAATTATCGGTCCATGTTAATTGAACATAATCTGTTTCTGTTTTAAAAACAGCAATTTGCAAATTAGTAGGAGCCAAAGGAGTAAGATTGGTAGGAGCACCGGATAATTTTGCAAAACTTTGAATAGAATTCCCATCAATCTGGTTAAAGCGACCTCCTATATAAAGTTCGCCATTGTAGGAAACAATTCTGTTATAGTCATAGAGTTCATAACCAGGAATAACGCCCAAACCAGGAGATTGTAAATGAGCATAATTCACCCAATTGGATCCATCGAAACGACCCAGGTAAACCTCGCCGGTACTATCCTTAGCGATGGCATACAAGTAGGTTCCGTCTGTACCAACCCGATTAATTGTTTCATAAGGACTCGGCAGCGTGGAGAGTTGAGTTCCATCCCATTTACCAAAATTACTGAACACATAATTTCCACCAACTACGGACAAGAAGCTACCGCATCCGTAAAAAGCACCATTGAATAAAACGGCATCGGTAAAATTGGAGGTAAAGGTACTTCCGCCAACCGTATAATCGAAACGGGTAGAATCCCAACTTTGACCGTCATACACCAGGGTACGGTTGTTGGAGGTAAGCAAAAAAAGCTCATTTTGATAAACCAGCATTTTATTAATCACATTGTAAGCATTTGTTGCCAAACCATTTGGGAAAGCCCTAACCCAATCAGAGCCATTCCATTTAACCAAATTATATTCAAAGGC
>JAIBAJ010000186.1 GCA_019695265.1 Bacteroidia bacterium
TGTTTATTCGTTATCCGCACGATGTTCAGGCTGAATGGCTTTCACGTTTACTAAACGAAGCCCAACACACCGAATGGGGCAAAAAGTTTGACTATAAATCAATCGAAACCAAGGAGGTTTTTAAACAGCGGGTTCCAGTGCAGGAATACGATGACCTTAAACCCTACATCGACCGCATGATGCAAGGGGAACAAAATGTTCTTTGGAATTCTGAAATTAAATGGTTTGCAAAATCAAGCGGAACTACGGCCGGTAAAAGCAAATTTATTCCGGTAAGCAAGGAAGCTTTGGAAGATTGCCATTACAAAGGTGGTAAGGATATGTTATGCATTTATTGCAACAATGTGCCCGAAACCAATTTGTTTTCCGGTCGAGGCCTGGCCTTGGGAGGAAGCCATCAAATGGTGCAGTTTAGCAACGACGCCTATTATGGCGATTTGTCTGCCATCATTATTCAAAACTTACCCTTTTGGGCCGAATTTATTCGAACGCCAGATATTTCCATTGCGCTGATGGATGAATGGGAAGCCAAACTTGAGAAAATGGCCAGGGTAACCAGTGAACAAGATGTTACCAGCATTAGCGGAGTGCCTTCCTGGACTTTGGTTTTGCTCCGAAGAATATTAGATATTACAGGTAAGAAAAGTATTCGCGAGGTATGGCCTAACCTGGAACTCTTTATGCACGGGGCCGTCAATTTCGCACCCTATCGCGATCATTTTCAACAAACCATAGGTAATCCGGGAATTTACTACCTCGAAACATATAATGCTTCGGAAGGGTTTTTTGGAATTCAGGATCAAAGCAATAACACCGATTTGCTTCTTATGCTTGATTATGGCATTTACTATGAGTTTATGCCCCTCGATCAACCGGATTCATCCGATCCCAAAACCTTAGGACTTGATGAAGTAGAACTTAATACCAACTACGCTCTCATTATTACTACCAATGCCGGTTTATGGCGTTATAAAATTGGTGATGTAATCCAATTTACCAGTCTTAATCCCTACCGTATTCGCATTACCGGCCGTACTAAGCATTTTATAAATGCATTTGGTGAAGAAGTTATTGTAGATAATGCAGAAAAAGCCATAGCAATTGCTTGCCAAAAAACGGGTGCAAGGGTCAAAGAATTTACCGCCTGCCCGGTATACTTCTCCGGAAAAGATACCGGCGCACATGAATGGTTAGTCGAATTCGATTTGCCTCCTGCGAATCTTTCTGACTTTACTGCCGAACTGGATCTAGCTCTTCAATCTATTAACTCGGATTATGAAGCAAAACGCTATAAAGATTTTATTCTCCAAAAACCAATCTTGCATCAAATGCCCGATGGTACTTTTTACCAATGGATGAAACTTCGGGGCAAATTAGGCGGACAACACAAAGTGCCCCGGCTTAGCAACGACCGTAGCTTTGTTGATGAAATCCTTAAGCTTTCCTTTGCTATTTCATAGACTTTGATCTTGCCAAAAACTTTCCTAAACCCTTTTAGGAAAAAAAGTACATTAGCGGCCTAAAATTTAAAAATGAGCGATTCAAAATCAGCAAAACACCCCTTTGGCGTATGGATTCTGTTTGGAACAGAAATGTGGGAACGCTTCGGTTATTACCTCATGTTGGGAATTTTCTCCCTCTACATGCTCGATAGTTGGAACAATGGCGGGATGGGATTTAGTCCGGGACAAAAATCGGATATTTATGGTACCTACCTTGGCTTAGTTTACTTAACTCCATTTATCGGAGGCTTAATCGCTGACCGTATCCTGGGTTATCGTAAAGCCATTATAACCGGCGGACTCATGATGGCTGCAGGCTATTTTATGCTTTCTGTTCATAGTATTACCTCTTTCTATATTGCCTTGCTTCTTATTATTGTGGGTAATGGTTTTTTTAAACCCAATATTTCTACCATGGTCGGAAATTTGTATAGTTCCGATGAGCTCAAAGAAAAGAAAGATGCCGGTTACAACATTTTTTACATGGGTATTAATGTGGGTGCCTTCATTTGCAATTTCGTAGCAGCATACATGCGCATTAATTACGGCTGGGGACATGCTTTTGCAGCAGCAGGCGTTGGAATGTTGATTGGGGTAACAGTTTTTTTAGTCGGCACCAAACACATCAAACATGTCGATGTAATTAAACCATTGAAAGAGGGCGATATGTCAACCGGAAAAATCCTGAGCATGACTGTTCTGCCTATGTTTGTTTTTGGAGTATTGGGATATTTAATTCCCGGAAATTTCCTGGGTACCGATACCAATGATGCATTTATTATCGGTTGCCTTCCTGTTATTGGTTTCTTTATTTACCTGGCTTTTAATTCGGAAGCTAAAGAAAGCCGGGCCATTAAGGCTTTATTAGCAGTTTTTACCTGCGTTATTTTATTCTTTGCCATCTTTCATCAAAATGGCGATGCCTTAACCATATGGGCCGAAGACCATACCGACCGCCAGATGCCGGAAGCTATTTCCGAATCAGCCGATAAAATTGGAATGGCTCAGGTAGTGGTTAATAACGACATAGTTTCTGCGGATGAGGCAACTTTCAAATCCAAAATTGATTCTATGAGGGCTATCGAGGATGCCATGCCAAAGGAAACACCGGAAGAGTTAAAAGCTAAAGCGCAATTTGCAGGTGAAATCTCTCAACTCGAAAAGTCCAGGAAATACTTCGAAACCTTGCCAACTGCTCAAATTCCTGCAAAAGGTTCGGATTTGAAATTGTTTTCTACCGAACTTTATCAATCCATCAATCCTTTTTGGGTGGTAATGCTTACTCCGGTTGTGGTAGGATTCTTTAGTTTCCTCAACTCAAGGAAAATGGAGCCTAGCACACCTACTAAAATTGCCATCGGACTTGTTATTACCGCCTTATCTGCTCTGGTGATGGTGGGGGCAGTTATGTCAACCAATCATTTAGAATCCAAAGCCAGTTCCATGTGGTTGCTTGCTTCTTACGGTGTTATTACCATTGGCGAACTTTGCTTGTCGCCCATGGGACTATCCCTCGTTTCTAAATTGTCGCCTCCACGAATTACTGCACTTATGATGGGTGGTTTCTTCCTGGCCATTTCTGTAGGAAATAAACTTTCAGGTATGTTATCGGGCTTGTGGGAAAGCACCGAAGATAAGTCGAACTTTTTTCTCATGAATTTTGCCTTGGTTTCCGGGGCTGCCGTATTATTATTCCTTATGTTGAAATGGCTCAATGGAGTAATGAAAGAAAACAATGTGAAATAGTTTTTCTATTTAATTAAGCAGGTTAACCCTCTTTGAGTTTAATTCAGGGAGGGTTTCTTTTTGGTTTGGCGGGCCCCCTCCGCCAACTGGGTTTTGTGCAACATTTAGAGTAATTGCATGGCGTTCGGGTCACGCTTTCGCCGCTAGTCCTCGTCGCCCTCCGCCTTGGGGCTGCGGGCTCCTGTGGGCTAGCTGGCTCTATCGTTGCCCGGGGTGCAAACCCTAAAGTTTGGTACAATTCATAGGAGGAATTAAGTTTACACAGTTTATAATTCAAGGTTTACAGATTACAATTGAACACAGGTTTGCAATAGAAATGGTGTCTAAATCTTTGTATTTGAAGTGATTGCAAGCCTGGATAAAATTCTATTGGATTTTGGATAGAATAGTTCAAATTGGAGTAATAGACAAATTTCAGGCTGTAAAATAGACGATGGCTTCTAATAGACAAATTTCAGGCTGTTTATTTTCTTTTATAGATTGGCTTGTTATTAGAATTGATTTTATTTGCCGAGTCTGTAT
>JAIBAJ010000187.1 GCA_019695265.1 Bacteroidia bacterium
GAATTTTAGAAGCATCGAAGTGGCTAATTAAACTATCTTGCATAAAAAATGCATCCAAATAAAGTTCGCCAATATTTCCACCAAAAGTTTCTCCTTCAATTTGCTCTTTTGGTATAACAGAAAGGCTTCCATCTAAATTCTTTTCAACAAAAAGTAAATTGCTCTTTGGTAAATCTGAAACTAAAAATGGGGAATGCGTAGTGAGAAATATTTGACATTTCTTGTCAAGTAACTTTGGAAGTATGTTTATTAATTTAAATAAAAATTCGGTCTGCCATTTGGGATGAAAATATAAATCACCTTCATCAATGCATATCAATACATTATCTTCCTTAATCTTTCCAGCAATCGAATAGAAATTTGCAAATAAATTTATGTAAGCCTTGTGACCACTGCTAATGCCAGCCCACTCAACGCTATATGATAAACTTTGGTTTGTTGTTGCGTCCAAATACCCTGTAAGGAATGAGCCAACTCTGTCATTGTACTCTAAGGTAAATTGAACTCTTCGATTTGCATATGTGCCAATGTCTTCTTTAAATTCGGAATTACTTTGATTGCCCAAATCTCTATCTGCCAACTCTGTAAGAAATTTATAGGTTTCAAAAAAGCCCCAATATTTATCTATGGTAGTTGCAAAGTCTCCAATGAAATATTTAAAAATGTCATCAATTCTAAAATCTGATTGCGTAACCTCGAATAGCGAATTTAATATTCGATGAAGTTCTTTTTTATCCTTAATGACTTTCCCGTCAACATGATTTAAAATATCTCTATTCAAGATAAAATCAATAAAAACAAGAAATGCAGAGAAGTATTTTATGGAATTCGTTGACTTATTATCTGTAATTTTCTTTCTAAAACTTAATACAAATTCTTTCAATCGTATTTCATTCTCAGTTTCTCTTTTATATTTCTCGTCAAAAGTTTTAATACGGTTAATAATGTTTGACCAGATTGGCGAAGTAAGAATAACCTTAGAAGGTTTCAGTTTTTGATTTGCACTTGAATTAACAGAGATTTCCACATCTTCAAGCAACTTGAATTGTGGACTCTTTATGAATTTTATTTGTTGTTGAATAGTTTTTTGATAGTTTTTATTAATGTTTTCACCGAAAGAGCTATTCAGCAAGTCATTTGTTGAAATATTTATATTCTTCTTGCTGAAATTATGTCGTCTGCCATCAAATACATTAGAGAAAAAGATTGAATTTATAGATGGTATTTTACCGTCATAGCTTTTTATTTCTGCCCCAAAATCATTCTTTATGAAAGGCATTTTGTAATTGTAAATAGTGTAGTAATTCCCATCGTTAAATACAGCAAAGAATGGTTTATTTATAATTGTATTAGCACCGTCTGAAATATATTGTATTAACTCTAAAAGGTTGGTTTTCCCAGAAGCATTCTTTCCAATGATTCCAATGACATCGGTGATGCCATTTCCAAAAAAGTTCTTTATGTGCTTTTTATTTTCAGTTCTCTTTAGAATCGAATTTGAATATTCAAAAGTGTTTTCAGTCGCCAGGTTAAAGCCTTGGTTTATGAATCCTTTATAATCTTCTATCCATATGTAACAAAGCTTCATAGTTCTTAAATATAAAATTTGAATGCCAATGGGGGGGCTACTAGGTCTGTACTGGCTGTTAATATTTCTCCTATTTTGTCGGCAAATCGAAGTGTCACTGGAACTCCGTCCGCATAAATGCATGCATTGTAATTCAATTTAGTCAACGCCAAAATATCTTTTAAAACCTGTTCAATGTCCGCATCACCTTTATTGATTTCAATGAAAATTGGGTTTGGAACTTCCATTGATAAAGTTGATTCAGTTTTCGGAACATAACCAACTGTCCAAAGAAAAGCACTCTTTTCGTTTACAATAAAAGCGTTACCTCTCATTATGGGGTAATTCCCTTCTGATTTAAACAGCTTTAAGGGCTTTGTCTTAGTTATTGTAACGCCAACTAAATTAGTTCCTTCAGGAGTTACTTCTTGAAATGCTTTCCATTCCTGCCCGTTAAACTTTGTTTTGGCATGAATGAAAATTTCCTTTGGATAAACTCCGTTTTGTTCTTCGTATGATTTTAGAGCCTGAGTCAACAATGCTTTTGCCTCTTTCGGTTTTAAATGGAATTCTCCCTTTTCAGGATTATACCAAGGTCCAACTTCACCCTTGAAAACTGTTCCATCTCCATTGTCCAAAAACATTTGGGCGGCACAGCAAGCATTTTTTGGGTTCTTACTTTTTTCAATTTGCTTGTAAACTAGTCCAAGATAGCAAACCCCACTTCTAATATCTGATAGTTTCCAAGGTTTACCACCAGCTTTGTAAAATGCAGCAGTTGAAACTGTCCACGCCAAGTGACCTTCGATTTTTGAAAAGTCTCTTTTTGGTGCACCAAACTTATTCTTGAAATCTCGCCATGCTAAGGTGCTTTCTCTTAGTATCTGTGTAGGGATGGTGTTTTCCAACAATCTCGCTTTTAATTGGTCATGAAACTGTGCGTCATAGTTGTATGTCTGAGATTCAATAACCTTTTCTTTTATTTCTTGCTCTATATTCTCGAATACATTAAGCTGAAATGAAATTTTCTTGGCAGACGATTTTGTAAGTAATGATTTATTTTGAACCAAATCTTTGGGTAATACCGAATTAGGTCGGCAGTATTGATAGATTTCATCAGGAACTACCACAAACCAAACGTCTACCTTTTCATCTTCGTTTTTGTTGGCTGCAATTATTTTGTTAATGAATAATGTCACCAAATCATACGTCCTTTTGTGCGTGCTGTCAGTGTATAGTAATTTCCCGATTTCTTCATTTGTTACTTCTTTGAAGACAACATGGTCTGTATCCCATTTGCACCCAAACACGGCTTCAAAGCCAGGAAACATGGGTCGGGTAATATTATTGGTGTTATAGATTGGCTTCTGAATGTGCTTAATATAGTTCTTGAAAATGCGTAGTCCGTCTTGTGTTGCTACCACACCGCTTTTAATACCGTAAATTTTATTAAGCGGACCAAATAAGGCAAGGCCGTCTCTTGCATCTGCACATTTCTGTCCATTGGCAAAGAGTATATTGGGCTCAGGTATGTATATCAGTTCTTTCATTCTGAATCGGCTTCTTCAATCATTTCTTCGTCTAATTCATTCAGGTCATTTATATCTGAGATTTCAGCTTCATCTTCCAGCGTATTTTTATCGGGAATGTTATAGCTGAATTGCCCGACAAATTGAACAGGCTCATTTGAAACATGAATCTTTTCTTCACTTCCTGCTTCCAGATAAAAACTGGTTTCATCATCTGAAAGATATTTTACAAAGGCAAGTAGTTTATTTCGCCAATCGTCATTCCACCAGTTTTTACCTTGCCTTCTTCTTGCTGCATGTTGAATACTTTTGCTTTCAATAGGTGTAATTCCGTCTTGTGTAAAATAGATATGTGTAGAAACCATCAGCACAGGAAAGGGATAAAGCTTGCCTGCTGCCGAAATTCCAAAGTGCCAGTTCTTATCTTTTTGTTTACCCACCAATTGAACTTTATTGAATTTATCTTTTTCCAGTTTACCCTTTTCAAACCAATAGCCCACTTTGTTAGACATTGGATATTCCTGAACTCCCTTGTCTTTCATTCTCAGGTCAAATGCC
>JAIBAJ010000188.1 GCA_019695265.1 Bacteroidia bacterium
TAGCCTTTCCTTTGTCGGTAATAAACAGTTTGCGCATGGGTATAATGCTAACTGCATTTCCTTCTCCATCGCCCAAGGCCGCAATGTTTACTTCTGTTCCATTAATAAATTCCTGACAAATAATCGGCGTTCCCCATTTGGCGCTCAATTTATAAAAGGCCTTTTGCGCTTGCTCTAGGGTTTGACAAACGGAAGCTTCGTAATATTTTCCTTTCACCACCAATGGATAACCCAATTCCGCAGCTACACCCGGCAATTCAGACACCGAGTAAATAACCCTGTCCCTTGGAACAAACAAACCATGTTTTGCGCCAAAAGCAGAAAGGTTCATTTTGTCCCTGGCATCAAACATCTCGATGCTGGGTAAAAAAGTATGAATCCCCTTGCTTCGTAAAAAGTCCGAAATTCGAATAAAGTTATACAGCTCTGCATCAAAATTCGGAACAATCACATCAATCGGATCCTGTTCATGAATGTATAATAACCTGCCTGCCAAGGCATCGGTACCGGCAGCAGGATACGGTATTTGGTAAGTAACATCACACATTCCCGGCATGTAAATTCCAGGTTCCAGACTCTCATAACTAAGTCCAATAATTCTAACTTCAAAATCCTGGCAGTCACGTATGCCACGTATCACGGCTACTCCCGGACCCGGACTATCCACTGCATTTAGACCGGTTACGGCCACTGTTATTTTTTTCTTTTCCATCCTCGTTGAGCTACTTTTTATAACTTATCGCTGCATCATGTTATGGTCTTTCAATTGGGTCAAAAAGTCATCTACATCTTTCTCCAACAATGTTTTTTCTACTTCATATTTTTCAAATAAAACCGCCTTAATTTGATCCGGCGATTTATCTTCCTTAAGCATACCAAGCACCTCGGCTCCAATTGGGTTAACAGAAAAACTGTCGCCTGTTCCGGGATTAAAAATAAATCCGGACTCAGATACAGCTAGGTTTTTATTCAATTTCATGGCGAAAATTTTGGGTAAGACAAAAAAGGTTTACAATGGTTTAATGCTGATTATAGAAATTACTTTGCCCAAAAATAGCTGCTCGATTTAATTTATTTCCTGCTATTTATCAGCCTTTTGTATTTTTTAGGGGCGGGCCCCCTTCGCCCTTCCAAAATCCATCCGAATCTATGGTTATTGCAAGCGGGCTTCGGGTCACGCTATCGGCTGTAGTCCTCGTCCCCCTAGGCTATCGCCGTAGTGGGCCTGTGGGCTACTTGCCTCTATCGTTGCCCGAGGGTGCAAGCTCCGTCTGTTTCACTTTTTAAACATTATTTTTCCCGCCTGCAGTGAACACAAAGCACCTTTCCTTCCGGGTTTCTCAAAAAAAAGAAATAATCCTCTCCTCCATCTTTAAGTTTAAGTCGCTTCTTAAGTTCTTCTACTCCTGTTCCGGCATTACGCTCGGCCAAATTTGCCTTTTGTATTCCTTGTTGCTGCAGATAATTTGAAACCTGCTTTAAATTGCCTTCCAACAGGGCTAAAACCTTCATTTGTCTTCCCTGAAAGTCCTCTACCGGAGCCGAACCCACCAAATAAGGTGTTTCAGGATGAAGGAAAGTTAAGCCTACTTTTCCGGCATACGTTTTCCAAAGCTTGAGCTTAATTAAAGCCACATTGGGTTCAAAAAACCAAGCTTCTTCTCCCCTGTTTATTCCGGGCATTGAAGTTCCTTCTCCTTCAAAGTATTGTATTCCATGGTCGTTCAGATTAACTGCAATTCGTTGTACTTCCGAGTTAAATTCAGGCAATACTTCTACCAACAATTCCTTCATTTCATTGTGGTGTGCAATGGCAAATATTCTAGCTACACCTTTTAGTTTTCGTTCCAATTCGGTGGCTTCAAACAAAGGGCTTACCTTGATATAAACCTTGCACTTCCTTTTCTGCAAATCCGGAAGCAACTCCATTACATTGGGTGAACACTCCTCCAGCAAAAACTTCCTCGATTTGCCGTCGCGGCGATCGGGATCAATATAAACCGTTGAATGCATGGGTATTTGCTCAAGCATTGTTTCGGCTTGGGCTTGGAATCGCTGTGCATTTTGTATCCCTAATTTTTCCCAATTATACCTAACCAAGGTATTAAGTTCCTCGTCCACATCAACACTCCAAACCTGCTTAAACGATGAAGAAAAAGCCCAATCGTCCACACCCAATCCACCGCTTAAATCAACCAACAATTCTCCCTTCATGAGTCCGGCTTTAAATCGTGCTACTTCTTCGGCAGTGGATTGCTCCAAGGCTCGTCGGGTAAACAAGCAACGTTTTTCGAACCAGGTTGGTAATTTATGCCTGGCTTTTTGCAAACAATGAATTTGTTCAATTGCCCTTTTGCTATCAAATGCTGAAACTGGTTTATGTTTCAGGGCTAATTGAACAGGATCTGACTGTAAATTCTCTTCAATAAATTGGAAAAATGCAGCGGAGTACATCACATGACTTAGGTGGCTTACTTACCACTACTTATAGAACAGTTATTCTTCGTCTTCTGCAAAGGTTAACACAAAATCATCCGGATCGGCAATAGAAAATTCGGTAGCTCCATAAAAGGTTTTTTCCAAGCCTTTTAGTATTGGAATTGGTTGGGCTTGAAGCTTGTCAAAAAATGTGCGTATCCCTTTTATTTGAATATATAGCAACAATGCTCCTCCCCTACTTCGTTTTATTTCGGGTAATTCTTCACCCAAACTATCCAAGCTTTGCAACATAATAACCACTTCACCGCATTTTAACATTGCCCAAACCGGATCACCTTCTTCAGGAACCCGGTTTACCACCGAAAAACCTAGATTTTGATAAAAGATCAAACTTTTACTTAGGTCCTTAACAAATAAGTTGGGCGTTATCGTGTTCATTAAAATAACGGTATTAAAAAGTAATGCTGTCTAGTCTGGATTGTTTAGCCCTGATAGCAGCCTCTATATCTTCCAATCTTCCTTTAGGAATGGCACCAATTAATTTTTTGGTGTATTCGGTTTGTGGATTTTCATAAATAGCATCTGCATCACCCATTTCTTCAATTTTACCTTTGTTCATTACTACCATTCGGTCGCTCATAAACTTCACAACACTTAAGTCGTGGCTAATGAAGATATAGGTAAAATGATTATCTCGTTTTAATTCGTTTAAGAGGTTTAACACCTGGGCTTGAATTGATACATCGAGGGCAGATACAGATTCGTCGCAAATGATAAATTTTGGACGAAGTGCCAAGGCTCTGGCAATACAAATGCGTTGCCTTTGTCCACCCGAAAATTCATGGGGATAGCGAAAAAAATGCTGTTCCTGCATATTTACCCTGGCCAGCAATTCCATTACCCGATCTTTTCGTTCGGCATCGCTACCCAAAATACCATGCACTTGCATAGGTTCCATAATGGCTTGTCCAACGGTAATTCTAGGATTCAGACTTGAATAAGGATCTTGGAAAATGATTTGTATATCCTTTCTTATTTCTCTTAAATCAGCTTGGGAAAGGGAAGCCAGGTCTTTTCCCTGAAAAATTGCCTGACCCGAAGTTGGTTCAATTAGTCGCAAAATAGTACGACCCAAAGTAGTTTTTCCACAACCGGATTCTCCAACCAAGCCAAGAGTTTCGCCCGGATACACAGTGAAGCTTACATCATCAACC
>JAIBAJ010000189.1 GCA_019695265.1 Bacteroidia bacterium
TTCCGGCAGGAGCTTTGTTCGTAAATGGAATGGCTATATTAATATTCGTTTTTACATAATTTTTCCAGGCATTCTTCCCGCCTTCAAATTGTGGGGGTTTTTGATCAAGCAGCGTCAAGACATCATTGTCTTTAAAATACTCTTTTGTAATTGTTGTGTCTTTCGGTTTTTGCTGAGCATAAGTTTGTAAGGAAACTGAGTTTATAGAGAGCACCATTACTATATAGCATGTTATTTTGAGCATATGTGATGTTCAGGTTATGTAAGTGTTGTTGTGCATATTTTATTCCGAAATACTTCTGGTAAAATAACATGTAAATGTTAAAAGTTAATGAGTTATAACCAAATTGTATGTTGATTTGATAATCGGAGTAGCACCAAATTTTACTGTTAATGACCGGATATTGACATTGGAGTTTATATTTGGTTGACCAGAATAAATATATACATCAGTGTATTGGTCGGGTAATGAATTACAACTCCAATTTAGTGAATTTTCCCATTGATTACTAACTAATCCTGTCCATTTGCTTTCAAAAACTAGCATGAAAACTTTATCATTAATTCCATCTACTACGCATCTGAGCTTATATCCGTAAGTTGATGAAGGAATTCCGGTAATATGAATGGAATTACTAGTAGTACCGGAATAAATTGCATTATCAATTAAATTTGTAAAAGATATTCCATCAATACTTAATTGCCATTGATAGTTTGTTCCTACAATGTCTGTTTTTAAAATTGTGTCTGCGAGATTGCAAATTTTTATACTATTATAAGAAGCTGATGATAATTTCCATAAGTCAGTTGTACCATATAAAAGGGATGTTACAGGTCTGTATGTTGCTCCACCAAATAACCAAAAATTATTGTTGCTATCGGTCCAAGATACACCATTACTTTTATTTCCAGGTAAATTGGTAATTGACTGTATTCCAAGTTCACCAAAATGACCCAATGGATTTGTTATTGAATCGCCACCTATCCAAATCCAGGTGTTATTATTTTTTTCAAATTTCCATAGATCATTTTTTTGTGTTAGTAAATGAAAATTATCTGTTCCTGCCATCAACCAAAAATTTTGTTGATTATCTTTCCATGTGAAAGCCCCATACCTTGAACCCGGGTTATTATTGCTTGAAGCTATTCCTTTGCTGCCGTATCTTATTTCTTGGTTTCCAGTAGAATCCCCACTTGTCCAAATCCATTCACCTGTTAATAAATTATAATTCCATGTGTCATTAAAATCAACAATTGATGTACTATTTGCATCATATCCATAACCTCCAAACATCCATAAATTTCCACTTTCATCGCTCCAACAACTACCTGAAACTCGTGAGCCAGGTTTGTTGTTTATGGAGGCAAGATTTAGTTGGCCATATTTGCCATTTGAATTTACAGATTTATCTCCATTTACCCATGTCCATTGATTGGTACCTAGATTATATCTCCAAAGATCATTAGATGGACCAATAAATGAATTGGTAACAATAGAATAGCCTCCCATTACCCAAAAATTTCCTGAATTATCAGACCAGTATTGAGGCCTGTCTCTACCACCTGGTGCATTAGTAGAACTTGTTATTCCTTGTATTCCATAATTGCCAGCAACATTAATGGTATTGCTACCACTAATCCACGTCCATTGATTGATATTGATATCATATTTCCAAAGATCATTTAACCACCCAAAACTTGAAGTCTGACCAAAACCTCTTCCGCCAAATAACCATAAATTCCCATTTATATCAGACCAGCAAGCGCATCCGGCTCTTGCGCCAGGCCTATTTGCAGGAGCAGAAACACCAATAGTTCCATAAACACCGGTTTGATTAGGGAGATTACTCCCGTTGACCCAAATCCAAATATTGCTAACGGGATCATATTTCCATAAATCATTTAACCTTCCTCCACTAGATGGAGTGCCTCCAAACAACCAAAAATTACCATAACTATCCACCCATGTCGCTGCCAACAATCTTTCTCCTGGTTTATTGTTTAAAGAAGCAATACCTTGAATTCCATATACTCCAGTCTGGTTTAATAGACTGTCACCAGCAACCCACGTCCATTGACTATTATTGTTTATTTGAGCATTGGCAGATACATAAGAAAAAAAAATTAAAAGACCTACAAAAACTATTTGTTTCATATTCTGTAGCTTTTAAAAGGTTTTTAACGGCAGATTTTAATGATGAAAATCAATGATTCATGATTTTCAAAATTTCTTCTAAAATAGTCAAATTTTATAGACGTTTACTTTTTATATTTAATACATATAGGTTTGTACTGGGAATAACTTATAATGTTTTGGCGTTCGGCACAGTGATGGATTTTGGGGCATAAAACTAATAAAACACCGCACAAGTTAATGCTAGGTTAATGTTCAATTTACAAATTCACCAGCCAAAGCGCCAAACGCCTGTGTTTACCCAGAATGATAAATAATGATCATTTCTTAGAAAAACCAACACGTGTAAGAAACTTAAACGCGGCAATAAAGATCCAAAGTTCAAGCAAGTGGCAAGGTTGAGGATGGGGATACCCTGGCTGAAAGAAAGTCTATATGTAATATGGATGTAGTTTGATCATATTTTGAATCTTGTTGCATGAGCCACACACCGGAGTATATATAGGCGACCGGTCCAACAAATACACAAATCAAGTTAAAAAAACTACTCCAAAAGGAGTAGTTGTAATAACAAGATGATTATTTACTTTAGCCTGTTTGCTGGTTTGTTTTTTAACCTTCAAAAAATGTTGTTATGCATATCAAAACGTTATTATTGTTGTCAGTTATTGTTCTTACAGTGGGAGCTTGTAAAGAGAAAGATGATCCTGAGCCATCACCATCTGGCAGAAATCAATGGGATGGCAGGTATCGCATGGAAGGTACCATGACGGATCATTCCAATGCGGCTTTTGGATGGAAGGATAATACCTATCAGTATACGTTACAAACCAGCGGTGCTGCAACGGACAGCCTGGTTTCAAACGATCTCAGTTTTCCGGGTATTATTATAGGAAATACGGGAGGCGGTATCACCAATGCCACATACTACAGTAAGTTTGGATTGATATTTACTTTTGATGCGGCTACCAATAAAGTAACTTCAGTTACTAACTATTATGGTCAGCCTTCCACCTCGGGGCGTTCTGCAGTTCTTGATCCTACGGGTGTTAATTCGGTTGATCCGGTTACTAAGGATATACATGTAAAATTCTTTATGGACGAAACAGGCATAGCAGGGCACAGGTCTACATTTGATGTAACCCTGGTTTATTTGGGTGCGAGGCCGTAACTGCAAAACCTGGCTGCTGTAATTGTATACTGGTGAATGTTCTGTTCCCGGTAGGGCTTGTTTATTTGAAGCTTGTCAAATAAAATTTATCAAATTCACGAAAAAGAAACTTATTGCCAAACAAATTCAAAAGAGGTTTTATTAGTTTGGTGTAGTTTCCGAATAAGCGTTTGATGAAATAATATGCCAATAGATTCCATCTGATTGCAGCGTACAGCTATTTTGAAAATCATACTTGGTATACATTGGACTTGTAAATGTTGCAACATAATTTCTAAAAAATGTTGTCAGCA
>JAIBAJ010000190.1 GCA_019695265.1 Bacteroidia bacterium
TTTTCTCATAAAAATCAGCCTTTTTCTTTTGAAAGAACTCCCTGATTCGTTGCACGGTATCTTCGTTATAAGCCATTGTACGTGTAAAAGTAACCAAAAATCAATAATGGTACATCCTAAGTACTCACACCAAAAGAATGGCCCGAATAAATTTCTATTCCAACTCAGTTAATATGGTCAATCAAGTCTTTGTTGTCAATAAAAAACAACCAGATTTAACCCGTTAATACTAATTTTAATTTATAAATAGTCCAAAGGATTTTTATAAATTTATACCGAGAGGAAAAATAATATGATTCCAGTTCGCTTAGGCCTCCTGGAATCATTTTTACCAATTTTAATTTGTAAATAGTCCGAAGGATTTTTAGAAATTTAGATTGGTAAATGCCGAGGATACAGTATGTTAGGCCAATTTTTTCAAGAAAAATTAATAAATAAAATTGGACTTTACATAATGTCCATTCGGTATTATTTTTATCCTCGGCATTTTCAACATTGGTAAATACCGAGGATACAAAATGTTATACCAATGTTATTTGAGAAATAGTCCCAAACTATTTCGAAAATTATACCGAGAGGAAAAATAATATAATTCCAGTTCGCTTAGGCCTCCTGGAATCATTTATTTTTATCCTCGGCATTTGCAACAGTGGTAAATGCCGATGCATAAGCTGTTTAGTCCAATTATGGCTTAGCCTAATTGGACTATTACAGATTTGCAATCGGTGTTAGGCCAATTTTCTCAAGAAAAATTAATACATAAAATTGGACTAAACATAATGTCCATTCGGTATAAAATGGTCGGTAATTCCATAAAAACAGTTTAGGTAACATTATCCAATTCTGTTAATCCTTGGAAAACTAACGACAAAAATTAGAATCCCCATAGTATTTAAAAACAGGACAAGCTTCTGTCGAAGATACCGAAGTGTTTCGGAATCTTCGACACAGTTCCGTAGTCATTACGGAACGAAATTACTCCGACCGTTGTTAGAATAGTTCCGCTGCGCTTCACTTCGGTTAAGACCTTATATGATACAAACTGGCCTTCTGTCTTCCGTACGTGTCAAGTTGTTGGTTTTTCTCGTCCTAAAAAAAGTTGACACTTCAAAGTTGGCTACGTTGATTGCGTGGCCTGTTTAGCTTGTAGATGTAATTGTAATTGATTTTTAAGGTTAATATTGGGTGTGTTTATTGGAAATCAAAGTCAAATACAAATTGTTTTTATTTTATGTTTATAGGGTAGATTATTATTTTTGCCTAGTGTTGGATAATGAGTTTGGTGGTATGGCCATTGGTGGTCTTGAGAAAATAAATACAGTTTGCAAAGGTTAAAATGTATATTTGGGTTTCCATGTGTTTGGTTGGAAATCAAGGCTTTTTACCTCACCACCACCAGCCTCTTAGCCGCAATAGTTTTCCCATCAGCCACCAACTTACACAAATAAACACCTTGCTCAACATCTGCAAGGCCGATAGCCGATAAACCAAGCTGTATTCGTTTCTTCAATACCTCTTGCCCAAGCGTATTTGTAAGTTGCAGTTCTGCATGTAGGCTTTGCCCGGCATACATAATATTCAAGGTTTCTGTGGCGGGGTTTGGACTTAGCTCGAATAGCTTTGCTTTGCCCTCAGGTTGTGTGAAACCTACGGTGCAGGGAGTGGGCAATTCAAAAGCCCCAATTGTGGGTGGGTTGCTGCGGGCGTTGCCGTATATGTCGGTTGTAACTTCGTCCATCCATATACCACGTCCGCAAAGCTGTGAACCTAGTTGTAGATTGGGGAGGCTATCAGATATAAACTCGGGGGCAATGGAAAGAGAGTTTTGTTCGTAGGAGGTTGAATCCTGCCAATCTGAAAGTGAGCCAACATAATAATTATATCCAAAACTGGCAAAAGTATCCCCAGTTGTGTAGATACTATTATAGTCCCAAATATCAAATGGGGTATCTTCTACGTTCAGAGCCTTTGCTTGCCCTTCGTTGTATATTATATTATTCAATATGCGGCAATTGATGGACTGCCCCTGATACACCCTAAGTGTTGCAAATAAACTATTTGCTCGAATATTAGATTTTGTATGAATTGTATTGAAAATGACATCTATATTTTTAAATCCGTTTATAAACATACCTATCCCACTGGCTAACCAAGATGAATTTAAAAAATCGGCATAAATAAAATTATTGGCGATTATTCCTTTAATTGATTCATCTGAATATGAGCTACTTCTAATGTCAATACCAGCATTAATCAAGGTATTGTTTGTTATTCTAATATCAGTACCACTATCAATATAACTACAGCCACCAGTTAATGATACTGAGTTTGAAATAAATACATTGTTGCTAATTTGAACACTTTGTTGTCCATAGAGGTATAAACCTGAACCGTCAACAAAGTTGTTATGAATAAAATTATTACCCCGTGCATTGGGATAAGCTGATACTTGGTTATTTGTATTAAAAAACACACGTGAATTGCTATTACCCTTAAAAAGATTAGAACGAAATTCGTTATAGCCATTTAATTGCAGACTATCATTTGAATCGATTTTTGAATAAACAAAGTATCTTCCATCAGTATCCAAAAACTGATTATTGAGGAATCTAAGGTGTGAGGTTGCACCGACAAAATTTACTAAGGTATCATTGCTTCCGGTATTTTTGAATGTAATACCCTTGAAAACCAAATTGGCGGCTGCATTAACTTTTAAAACGTATCCGGGAGTAATTACTGAATCACCCTGCAATACAACTAAACTGCTATCGCCACTTTCGGATTCGAAGATAACAGGGCTGCTGGACGAAGCCCCCTGAATGGATTCAATCACAACAGTTTCATAATAAATCCCGTTTCTAATTCTAAAAGTGCATGAATCCGAAATGCCTTGCTGATTCAGGGCAACAACTGCTTCATTGAATGTGGTATAGTTTGGGTTTTCCCCTCCAATGGTAAATACCCCACTTAATTGAGCATTCATAGTTGAAGAAATTAACATAAGGACGGCAATGATACCGCCCTTAATGTGTGAATGGGTTTTGCTATTCATTGTTTATTTCTCATTCGCTTCAAAGTGTCAACCGGAAAAGCATGTTGTTTACTATTTACCAAAGACAATACAAAAAAGTCATCCGAATACGGCAAATCGGCAAAGTAAGTGTCCTCTTCACTTTTAATACCTTCACCCCAATCGTTTAAATTAAATCCATCCATAGTCTGATGTCGTCATTTATTATAGCTGCTATTCGGGTCATACTAGGGAATATTATCCTTGTATGACCTAAGAACCGTAAGTAAAGGGCATTGTTCAAAGATAAGAAAAATGTGTTGAAATAGTCCAAGATTTTTTGATTTGCAACACTGGTTATTCGGAGCGCCTCCGCTACCCCTGACGTTCCCAGGGCAGGGGCCGTAAGCGAATTTACAGATAAATATTCATACGAAGCACAAAATCGCTTATGGCATTTGCACCGTGTTGAACAAAAGCTTCGCTAGCCCCTTTAGACTATTCACGACCTAAAAATAAGCATATTCCGTAGATAAAAGTCAACTTTAATTTTAAAAAAGATGACTTTTAAAA
>JAIBAJ010000191.1 GCA_019695265.1 Bacteroidia bacterium
CATTTAAAAGAGCAAGCAATTGTCTGTAAGTTAATTTAACCTCATTGGCTGGAATTCGAATATCTGTTTTTATGGCAATGTTATCTGTAACATTGGTCCAGCTTTTTGAAGGAGGTATTACAGCTTTCGGCTCTCCCAAATAATACTCATCTTGGTAATTTAAGTTGTAACGATACCAACCAATCAATTCAGATTTCAAGGCCTTGGAAATAGGAATATCCTTACTGGCATCAAAATCATCGAAATTTAATCCTATTAAGTCAGTTACATTATCAGGATATTGCATATCTCCTGTAACTGTTTGTCCGATGGTTTGGTGAGCCCAAGGGCCAATTACGATTTTTTGCAAACGACGGTTCTTTTTAGTTGGGTCCAAATTTTTGCGCATGTAGGCCCAGGTTTCAATTTGTCCGTCTACAAAAATATCCCACCAGCCTGTAAGATGATAAGCCGGAACTTCCATGTTGGTATACCTGGAATAGGTGCCATCCAATTTCCCATCCCCATTCTCATCTACATAGGCACGACTGCAATCCATATCTTTTCTTCCTATAGAGCTAGGATAATAACCCGCCAAACTTGGTGCACCGGAAGCATCTTGGTATTTAACTTCCACAAAGTGATCAATTGCCATATTAGCTGCCACAAATTTATTTGGCAAATTATAATCGAAAGATGAATGAATATTGTTTTGAACCGCACTAAAATAACCATTCTGGCTGGCATCCATTTCATCTTCAGGAATGCGATCATCATCTGTTCCGGTAAAAATTTGCCCTTTCAACCACCCTGTTACCAATCTATCTCTTAAAATACCATTGTGAAATCCGGTTGATTTAAAAAATTCATTCGGAGCAACGATAGGCAATAAACATTTTAATCCAGGTTTACTATTATCAATTCGTCTGGCTGCAGCAGCCTGATATTGATTATAACCTAATGCCGATGCACCAAACATTCCTATCCTCCCGTTAACCCATAATGCATTGGTATCATTTACTCCATCATTGTTTCTGTCGAAATCCCTAAACAAACTATTTGTAATGTATTGGATAGAATTGTAACCATCCTCATGCTTGTTTCCATTGGATGGACTGCTAGGCGGCTCCACATCCAACACATGTTGGTAGGTATGATATGGATTTTTATTCCAACTATCGCTCATTAATGGCAAATAAACCCCTTCCGAAGTATACCTTCCACGCATATCTTGCACAGCATAAGCATAGCCTAACAAGGCAATTACAGAACCCTCAACATTATTTCCATCACCTTTGTTATAGGGCGTACGACTAAAAACCATTGGCAATTGCTGGGGAACAGGATTATTCTGCTCTACCCCATTTACCTTAACCTTATCATATTGAATAATTTGTGACCCTTTGGGTAACAATTGTATTTTCAAAGTGGTATTGACCACAGGAATAGCCACATCGACCATTAAACAATCTCGCAATATCGGCATGTAAATATCCGTGTATAACTTCACACCATCGGGCATAACAAACGGCACCGTGTATGAAGTCGACAATTCGCTAAAATCATCGAGTTGTCCATTGTTCGCAGTTCCTTGCGCAAAAACAGCCGAACTTATGAAAACTGAAGCCAGTACAGGTAATAGTTTTTTCATGTAATTTAAGGTAACAGGGCGTAATATTAAAAAAATATTGGGAAATAATTACTACTTCATCAAGCATTTTTTACCAATTTGTAAATTGGAGCATTTGTTGAAAAAATGAGGGAAAATTCCAATCAATTACCCAAAAACAAAAATCCAATTCGATACTTTTAACCCCATCAACATCGTTCTTTTCTAATTAAACCAATCGCTCACCATGCCAATTAAGCAGAAAGAAAAAAAGATTTTCGTCCTTGATACTTCGGTAATCATTTACGACCACCTGGCAATTTTACAATTTGCCGAACACGATGTAGCCATTCCAATCACAGTGCTTGAAGAGTTAGATAACTTTAAGAAAGGAAATGACACCAAAAATTTTTCTGCCCGGGAATTCATCCGATTTATTGATGCAGCATCTTCAAAAGAAACACTAAACAATTGGATTCCAATTGCAGGAAAAGGTTTAGGGAAATTCAAGGTGATTATGCAGCATAAAAACACCCATTTGGATGCCAACCAGGTATTCGGTGAACGAAAAGCCGACCACCATATTCTCAATGCTGCATTAAGTTTGGTAACCGAACATCCCGAACGCAAGGTAATTTTGGTTACCAAAGATGTTAATTTAAGACTTAAAGCCAAATCACTCAACCTTACTGCCGAAGATTTCGAAAGCGGCAAAGTGAAAAATGTTGATTCTTTGTATTCCGGAAGAGCTACTGTTTCAGGGGTTACTTCGGCAATTATTGATAAAATCTACCAAGAAGGCCATTGCCTGCCAAGCGATATCGGACTGAAAGAGCCAACCAACAATGGCTATTATATCCTTAAAAATGGAAAATCCTCTGCATTGTCATTTTACAATGCAACCAATAACCTTCTCGAACGGGTAGAAAAAATGAGCGCATTTGGAATTAAGCCCTTAAATGCCGAACAAGTTTTTGCCCTACATGCCTTGCTTAACCCTGAAATCAAACTTGTTACCATTCAAGGCGTTGCAGGAACCGGCAAAACGCTTTTGGCTCTTGCAGGCGCATTGGAACAAAAAAAGGAATTCCGTCAAATCTATCTGGCTCGCCCGATAGTCCCCTTAAGTAACAAAGATATAGGATACCTGCCAGGTGACATCAAAAGCAAGCTTAACCCATACATGGAACCACTTTGGGATAACTTAAAATATATTCAAAGCCAGTTCCCTGAAAATGATAAATCTTACAAAAAAGTTCAGGAACTTGTCGAGCAGGAAAAACTACTTATTACACCTTTAGCCTATATCCGAGGTAGAAGCTTAAGCAATATTTTCTTTATTGTCGATGAAGCCCAAAACCTTACTCCTCACGAAGTAAAGACAATCATTACACGAGCCGGAGAAGGAACAAAAATCGTTTTCACAGGGGATATTTTCCAAATTGACACTCCTTACTTAGACGCACAATCAAATGGCCTAAGTTATCTTATTGAAAAGGTAAAAAACCACAAACTCTATGCTCATATTACCCTAGAAAAAGGTGAACGCAGCGAATTAGCCAATTTAGCCAATGAACTTCTTTAGTTATCCCGAAATTGTCATTTGAAACGAAGTGAACAAATGACAAGTGCGGTTGGAGGTGGGTAGATTCGGGTTAACCCCGAGCTAGTGTTAGTTAGGTTTTCTTACCATTTATAATTACTTGAAAACCTTACTAACACTTGTCTCGAAACGTAGTTTAAAATTTCTAATGACAATTTTGGGATTATCCATTCCATTTTGGCAAGAGCTCCTTATCCTTGTTATAATAGAACCTCAACAAATCCTCCAACATCATCAGAATCAATTTCCAATTATAGTTTAAATCTCATTGATTTTGAACTGAAATTACTCTGTTCCTAAAACAAAAAAAGCGCAACCCAATTATAATGGTTGCGCCTAAAAACTTAGAGAAAGAAAAGCAATCTAAAACATAG
>JAIBAJ010000192.1 GCA_019695265.1 Bacteroidia bacterium
TCTTCAAAAATTTCGCGTTTTAACCCCTCTTTCAAACCCTCACCAAACTCTAAACCTCCACCGGGAAATTTAGTAAATTCAAAACCCGCCATGTTTTCCTTGACCAATAATACCTTTTTGTTTTTAATACAAATACCATAAACCCGGATATTAAAACGATCAATTTCGCGTGCTGAAGAAGAATACATTTAGGTTAATTGCGACAAATTTATTCTGATTATGATGATTCATTGAATTAATTTATAAACCCCATGTATAATTAAAATCAATACGTAGCATTAAATTTCTTTATAATTTCTTTATACCAATCAAATTACCTTTGTCTGTTGCCATTTAACTAAACATTGAAACTCTTAAATACCCGTAAGTTTAAACCGGCTTATCAATATTTGATTACGATATCAACGATGGTTTTAGCTGGCGGGGCATGTTGGTTTGCATCATCTCTTTTCGGTTATAAAACCATCGCATTGTTGTTGTTAATGCTAGTTTCGGTATTGGCAATGTTGTTCGAAATTCTTCCGGTACTTACTGCCGCCATTCTTGGAGCCTTTATTTGGAATTTCTTTTTTATCCCTCCGGTATTCACGCTACATATTAGTAATACAGAAGATTTGCTGTTGTTTCTTTTGTATTTCCTAATTGCTTCGGTTAACGCGGTGCTTTCTTATTTAATAAAACAGGAAGAATATAAAGTGCGTGATAAAGCCGAAAAGGAAAGGGCAATCGTGCTTTATAACACGCTTTTAAATTCGCTATCACACGAATTGCGAACCCCCATTTCTACAATAATTGGTTCGGTAGATGCCTTAATTGAAAATAGAGAAAAATTAAGTATTGAAAATCAAACTGCCCTGCTGGAGCAAATTAGCATTGCAGGACAAAGGTTAAATAGGCAGGTCGAAAATCTGCTCAACATGAGTCGCTTGGAAACGGGCATGCTAAAACCGGTTAACGACTGGTTTGATATTAATGAAATTATGCAGTCGATTATCTCGAAACTCAATTACAGCAAAGATCACCATATCAGTTTTACCCCAAACGAACAGTTGCCTTTAATTAAAATCGACAGCGGTTTGGTTGAACAAATAGTTCAGAACTTGTTGCACAACGCCATTCTTTATACACCGTCAAGTAGTACCATAAAACTAACCGCATCTTACTATAATAAGCACTGTATAATTACCATAGAAGACAGCGGAAAAGGTATTTCAGAACAAGAATGGGAATTGGTTTTTGAGAAATTTTACCGATCGCAACATACCATACCGGGCGGCAGTGGCCTAGGATTATCTATTGTTAAAGGGTTTGTAGAAGCAATGAATGGCCGTGTTGAAATCGGTGTTTCCGGATTGGGAGGTGCTAAGTTTACGTTGTATATTCCTGTAGAGATTTCATTTCTAAATCAATTAAAAAATGAATAGAGCCGAAATTTTATTAATTGATGATGAGCCCCAAATTAGAAAATTGCTTGAAATATCACTTGAAAGCAATGGATATAAGGTTTGGCAGGCCGAAAACGGCAAAGAAGGGATTATTGTGGCTGCTAACCATCCACCAGATTTGATAATTCTCGACCTGGGGTTGCCTGATCAAAATGGACATGAAGTATTGAAATCACTCAGAGTTTGGTACAATAAAGCCATCCTTATTTTATCGGTAATAAATACCGAAAATGATATTGTAAAAGCCCTCGACAATGGTGCAACCGATTACCTAACAAAGCCTTTTCGGAACGCCGAATTACTTGCCAGAATAAGAGCTGCCATTAGAATAAATCAATCACCGAACCACGACAGTTTGCTGAATTGTGGCGATTTAGAAATAAACATAGTGGCGAGAACCGTTACAAAAAACGAGATCGGTATCAAACTAACGTCAACCGAATTTAATCTCTTGGTTCTGCTTGCCAAAAACCAGGGCAGGGTGCTTACCCATCAATATATTTTGAAGGAAATTTGGGGTGTTGGCTCACAAACCGAAACTCAATATTTACGTGTTTTTATAGGTACGCTTCGCAAAAAAATCGAAAACAATCCTAACCAACCCAACCATATAATTACTGAAAGTGGTGTAGGATATCGGTTTGTATAACAAACTTCGTCTTTATGATTTCTTTATATTTATAGGGCAAGCATTTACTTTTTACCCTTAAATCAGTCCTCAACTTTGCACCGAAAATTTCTGTGCAATGTTAAAAAAATCCTCAGATCTAAAAACCAAAGTTAGCATTGGTTCATTATTGGTGGCTCTCGGAATTATTTACGGTGATATCGGGACAAGTCCATTGTATGCCCTTCGCGCAATTATTGGCGACCGCCCCATTAATCCGCAACTGGTTTACGGTGGGGTTTCTTGTATATTCTGGACCCTCGTATTCCAAACCAGCATCAAATATATTTGGCTAACACTCAAAGCGGATAACGATGGTGAAGGCGGTGTTTTTTCATTATACGCTTTGGTGCGGCGGTACAGTAAAAAACTGGTAATCCCAACTATTCTTGGCGCAACCGCTCTTTTAGCCGATGGTATCATTACCCCTCCTATTTCGGTGGCCTCAGCTATCGAAGGTTTAGGTATGGTTAGTGGTTTAGAAAATACGGTTGTGGCCGGAAATAATTTCACAGTTGGAATTGTGATTGTTATTTTATCACTGCTATTCTTTTTTCAAAGATTTGGTACCCAAGTTATCGGTAAATCTTTTGGCCCAATAATGACCATTTGGTTTGCGATGCTGTTGATTGCCGGTGGTTTTGAAATTGCAAAATACCCACAGGTAATAAATGCCCTAAACCCCTATTACGCCTACGATTTGCTCTCGAATTACCCGCAGGGTTTCTGGCTTTTAGGTGCTGTATTTTTATGTACTACGGGAGCAGAAGCCTTGTATTCTGATTTAGGTCATTGCGGCATCAAAAACATTCGAATCACTTGGATTTACGTTAAAATCAGTTTAATAGCGTCATATCTAGGCCAAGCTGCCTGGCTTTTGCATCAAGGGAAACCCTTTTTAGAAGGTCGAAATCCTTTTTTTGAAATTCTCCCCTCCTGGTTTTTGGTACCGGGAATAATAATAGCCACCGCTGCAACCATTATTGCCTCTCAAGCCTTAATAAGCGGAAGTTATACCCTTATCAGTGAGGCCATGAACTTGAATTTCTGGCCCCGAATTGCTGTGCGTCAACCTTCTGAAAGTAAAGGTCAGATTTATATACCTAGTGTTAATTACCTGTTGTGGTTTGGTTGCATTCTGATGATTTTGTATTTCAGAGAATCGGGGCACATGGAGGCTGCCTATGGCTTTTCGATAACCATCGCCATGATTATGACCACCATTTTATTGTCGTACTTTTTGCTGTACCGACTTAAGTGGAATAAGGTAGTTGTATTTGGGTTGCTATTGCTTTTTGCAACCATCGAAACCTCATTTTTTATTGCTAATGTCGCTAAAATTAAGGAACGCTGGATGTTCCTGTTTTTTGAGCTCTTCATATTTATGACCATGTACATTTGGTATTATGCTCGAAAAATA
>JAIBAJ010000193.1 GCA_019695265.1 Bacteroidia bacterium
CCCTTCCGCCTGCCAAATTCCTGCAAACCCAACCTTCAGGCAAATGGCGTTCGGGTCACGCTATCGCCTGTAGTCCTCGTCCCCCTAGGCTAACGCCGTCGGGGTCCTGTGGGCTACTTGGCTCTATCGTTGCCCGAGGGTGCAAACCCGAATTGCCTGCCAACATACAAAGTTCGGGTAAGTGCCTGATCTGCTTGAAGCCAATTTGAAGTACTCAGGGGCTATCGCTATCAGGTTATCACTGCCTTTTCGTCCTGATTTCCTAAAAATACTAAATTTACTTTTCTCTCTTTGTAGTTTCTGGCAGCGAAAGCACTACTTTTGCGGTTTATTTAAGGCGAATGCAAGCTATTGCCAGTGCAATTGAAAAATACATCAAAAGGCTAAATACCGAAAGCGTTACCCGGGGAAGAAGGATTCTTTTAAATCAGGGGGTTAGACCGGTAAAGTTGGAGATTGAAAAGCGAAATGCACTGTTTAAGGTGTCAAGCGAAAGTTTTATGGGTGAATATACCGTTAGCCTCATGGGATTTACCCATTTTGATACGGTAAAAAACAATTGTACCTGTCCGGTTGGATTTAATTGTAAACACGTTGTTGCTTCCTTGCTTTATCTCAAAAACCACTTGTCATCTCCGGTTGTTCCGCTTACTGCTGAGGATAAAGCAGAGGAAATTGCAGCAATAAAAATTCCGGTTGAATGGCAGGAAACAAAACTCCTTGACCTGGATTCGGATACCATCTCAAAAACTGCCGGCCGCAATGAATGGCAATTAGGATATACCATTTTTATGAAAAACCTGGTTTTTGTGCAAACCGCCGAAAACCGAAAAGTAACAGCCCAAGTGCTGGATGGTGAAAGTACATTTCAACTCGAACTCGAAAAACTTGAAATGGGCCCCATCCAGTCAAAATGCGATTGCCGTAAACGAACGTTCGCCCTCTGCGAACACAAAGTAGCCCTTGCTCTTACTCTGAATAAACGCTTTGGCCGCAACTACCTCGACTCTTTGGTAGATCCCAATACTCAAAAACGTCAACTTCTGGCCGAATACGGCTATACCCTCGAAGATTCATGGGCCGATAAGTTTCAATTCTCCAGCTTTGGTGGTAAGGTAAAATTGGTGGTGCTGGATCATAGCCTTCGAAAATTATCTGAATTCGAAAATTGGGGTCGATTTCATCAGAAAATCGGAATTAAAATCAATCCGGGTCGACCACTCAATGAACATTTGCCTATCCGTTCCTATGATGCAGATACCGGTGTGGGATTTGTTCTGAAAACAGATTTGGATACTTTTCCTTATTTTTCACTGAAACCGGTTACCGGAAAACTGAAAAAGGATAAAAAATCTTTTGTTTCAAACCTGGAAGAGTTTTTCCCCGATTTTCCTCCTTCCTTAATTAGCTATACCGAACAACAAAAACAACTCATAGACCTTTGTAGTAAGCTAAGCCCTAAATCCATCGTAGGGTATTTTAATACCTTCTCGGTCCGTAACCTGAATTCTATCAGTGCCGAAGATGCCTTTGCTTACTCCAATATGTTTTCGGATGAGGAATTATTTGAACTTAGAAAGTTTGTTCATGGACTCATCCTCACACACCTGGATACTTTGTCGAAAGAAGAAATGTTGTTCTTTTCACCTCAACAGGTGGGAATAGGATTGCGTTCGCTTGAACCACTTTCCGTTATGCCTTTGCCTGTTGAAGTTTGTGTGAAAGTGCAGGAGGATAAGGAATTTATTTGGGCTAGTCTCGAATTTTGGTACAATGGCGAAGAATTGAGGGACCCACTGAAAATTCGTTCGGAATTCTTTTTAACCCATGGTAACGCGCTTTATCTCCCCAAAAATCCGGGCGACTCTGCCTTGATTGCTGAGTTTGGCGAAGAAAATTGCATCAAATCAAATATCAGGGATAAAGATGCATTTATGGAGAAATTTGTTTTGCCTATACAACATTCCAACCGATTAAATCTACCCGAAAAAGTAATAACCAAGTCGGAAGGTAGCTCCTTTAAACCCTTGGTTTATTTGGCCGAACTGAATAACACTCACCTGCTTCTTACCCCGGTGTTCCGCTACGGAACTACCTTGGTGGAACGCGATGGTCGTACAACCATTTGGGCTAAAAATTCCAAGAAATTTAGCATAATTGAACGGGATTTGGAAAAAGAAGATGACTTTTTTAAAGCCGTTCAAAACCTGCATCCTAAGTTTGAAACCCAAAAAAATAGAGAGTTTTTTCACCTGCTGTTTGATGATGCCCTCGAAGGTGGATGGTTTTTTAACCTCTTTGAACAATTGAAAAGCCTGGGCGCCGATGTACTTGGATTAAAAGAACTTCAGCATTTTAAATACAACCCCAATAAACCTACAGTTAAATTAACCATTGGTAGCGGAATAGACTGGTTTGATGTTAACGTAGAAGTGAGTTTTGGTGATCAGTATATTACCCTGAAAGAGCTTCGGAAAGCTGTATTAAATGACCAAAAGTTTGTGCAACTGGAAGATGGCACCTTGGGAATTCTGCCGGAAGAATGGTTGAATAAATACCGAACTATGCTGAAATTGGCAAAGTTTGAAAAAACAGGTATGAAGGTGAGTAAACACCACTTTTCATTGGTGGATGAACTATACGAACAAATAGATGATTCTGCGGTGAGAATGGAATTGGATGAAAAACGGGAAAAACTGAAGAATTTTAATAAAATTACCCAGGTTGAAATTCCGATCGGTATTAAAGCAGATTTGAGACCTTACCAAAAAGCAGGGGTTAATTGGCTGAATTTCTTGAATGAATTTCGATTTGGTGGCTGCCTCGCCGATGACATGGGCCTGGGGAAAACTTTACAGGCTCTCACTTTTCTTCAACATTATCGAACTTCTCAGAATTCCGGTTTGCCTTCCATAGTGGTTTGCCCAAATACACTCGTGTTTAACTGGGAAAATGAAATAAAAAAGTTTTGCCCCGACATGAAATATACCATTCATCATGGGCAACAACGAAAACTGGGTCCCGAAAACTTGCTTAAATCCGACTTGGTTATTACGACCTATGGCACCCTTCGCAGCGATATTGAATGGATGAAGGATATAATGTTCGGTTACACTGTTTTAGATGAGAGTCAGGCTATCAAAAACCCGGAAGCTAAAATTACCAAGGCAGTTAACCTCATTCAATCCAAACATAAGTTAATTTTGACAGGAACCCCGGTGCAAAACAATACCTTCGACCTGTACGCTCAAATGAATTTCCTGAATCCCGGAATGCTTGGAGGAATGGATTTCTTCAAGGAAAATTTTGCCCTGCCCATTGACCGCGATCGAAGTGAAGAGAAATCTAATGAACTAAAAAGACTGATTTATCCCTTTATGCTCCGTCGTACCAAAGAGCAAGTTGCTAAAGACCTTCCGGAGAAAACCGAAATGGTTCTTTGGTGCGAAATGGGCGCTAATCAACGTCGGGTGTATGATGCTTTTCGCAACGAATACCGCG
>JAIBAJ010000194.1 GCA_019695265.1 Bacteroidia bacterium
CATCGAAACCAATTCAGGGCTATTGAAAGGTGATTATATTCTTAAAACTGCTTCCGGATTTGGTGGGTGTAATGCTGCCATCCTCTTGGCAAAATCACAACCCAATCCGACCGATTTTCATCCTATCCGAACCGAAATTCCTCCGATCCGGTTCTCCGTTCAAATAGAACCTGGCTCCATTTCTTTTAATAACCAACTACTATTTTCCGAACCATTATCAGAAGGAGTCGATGCTTGGCTTAACCTCGCATTCAGAACCCTAACGCCCGGTTACCTCAAGTTTTTCAAAATGGATAAATTGTCCAAACTGGGTTTCCTGGCCATGAGTTTGGCAATGCGCGATTTTCCACTATTGGAGAAGTATAAATCCGAAGAAATTGCCCTCGTTTTCGCCAATTCAAGCTCTTCGCTCGATACTGATTTACTTCATCAGTCCAGCCTAAACGATAAATCAAACTATTTTCCCAGTCCTGCTGTTTTTGTTTATACCCTTCCCAATATCGTGATGGGTGAAGTAGCAATTAAATTTGGAATAAAAGGTGAAAACATCTTCCTTCTTTCTGAGTCGTTTTCAGAACTAAATCTTCGTACCCAGTGCGAATTGCTTTTTTCTCAAACGGACACCAAACTGGCAATTGTGGCTTGGATTGAACTTCTAAACGATAATTTTATCTGTAAACTTGGAATCTGCGAAAAACCTTTCGGAATCTAACTTACTTTTGCACCCCTTAAATTAAAATTTACCATGAATAAGGAAGAACTTATTGAGCAACTAAAAGTACAAATTATTGAGGTATTGAATCTCGATGGAATCTCCGGTGCCGACATTGATGCAGAGGCGCCTTTGTTTGTTGAAGGCCTTGGTTTAGACTCCATCGATGCCTTGGAACTAATCGTTTTGCTAGAGAAAGAATACGGTGTAAAAATTGAAAATTCAGCCGATGCTAGAAAGATATTTTCTTCCGTTAGCAACATCGCCCAATATATTTTGGATAATAAAAAATAAGTAATCTTCCTGAATGTCGATTTCTGTTTTTATGATTTGGCGGGTCCCATTCGCCACAAAAAATTCAGGAAACTCCATCAGTAACGATAGGCTCATGGTCGGGCTATCGGCTGTAGTCCCATCACCGAAAGGGTTCGGTGTTGGGAGCTACTTGCCTCTATCCCTACCCGGACCGAACCCCAACCTTTTCTATTCCATCCAACTTGAATTAATTCCTTAAACCTTTTTGTTTTGAAAATTTTTATAACCGGCATAGGCGTTATTTCTCCAATTGGAACCAATGTTCCTCAAACCTTGGAATCATTTAAACATTCTAAAGCCGGAATTGCCGATTTTCAAATTCTAAATACGCGTCACCAAGGTCAACTTCCTGTTGCAGAAGTTAAATTCTCCAACGAAGAACTTGCTAAAATGGGTGGTGTAGACCCAAAAGATGGTTTCTCTCGTACTGCTTTATTGGCCGTTATCGCTGCTAAAGAAGCTGTAAAAGATGCCGGAATCCTAGAAATTTCTGAAGAAAAAACAGGTCTTATTTCTGCCAATACCGTGGGAGGAATGGGAACTTCCGAAAACCATTATAAATCCTTTTTAGACTACACCAAAACCGGTGACTTCTTACGCTACATCGATACCCACGACTGCGGGGAAAGCACTGAACGTATTGCCGATTCCCTCGGAATTACCGATTACCTGGCAACCATCAGTACGGCTTGCTCTTCATCTGCTAATAGCCTGATGTTTGGAGCCAAATTAATTGAGAATGGTATCGTGGATAGGGTAGTGGCCGGTGGAGCAGATTCTCTGTGCCGCTTCACTCTAAATGGGTTCAACACCTTAATGATTCTCGATAAACAGGAATGCAGGCCTTATGATAAGGACAGACAAGGATTAAACTTGGGCGAAGGTGCCGGTTTTGTAGTTTTAGAATCAGAAGCCCTTGTAAAGAAATACAACAAAAAGCCTTATGCAGAGCTTAAAGGATATGCCAATGCCTGCGATGCCTATCACCAAACAGCTTCTTCTCCCGATGGTGCAGGCGCTTACGCTGCCATGAAACAAGCTATTGATATGGCCGGATTAAATCCTTCCGATATCGATTACATTAACCTGCATGGAACAGCAACCCTCATCAACGACCAAAGTGAAGGTAGAGCCGTTCAGAATTTATTTGGTGACCAGGTTCCTTATGCAAGTAGTACCAAATCCTTTACCGGACATACCTTAGGTGCTGCCGGTGGAATTGAAGCGGTTTTTAGTTGCTTAGCCATACGTAATGGAATGGTTTTTCCTAACCTGCGTTTCTCTGAAAGAATTGAGGACTTGCGATTTGAACCTGTCAAAAAGCTATTAGAAAATGTGGAGATTTCCTCTGTTCTAAGTAATTCCTTTGGATTTGGAGGTAATAACTCCGCCCTTTTGTTTACTAAACCCGAGTAAAATTTACTCCTTTACAAATCGCTGACTTAGGGGTGATTGGTTGGCAAGGTTTCCTAGTTTTACCAAGTAAATACCTGCTTTTAATTGACTAATGTCCAGCTTAATAAAACTTTGATGAGGATACAAGGTGGTTTGCATTACCATTCTGCCTTGTGTATCAACCAACATCACATTCCATTCTTCCGGATGACTCAGCTTTTCTACATCAATAGTAAGTATGTCCCTGGTTGGATTAGGAGAAATGACAAATCCGGGTTTTTTGTTTTCTTTATCTTTAACGGCTAGCATGGTTTCTGACCAGCCCAAACAATATTCTCCTTTTTTTAAGTGCTCCACCTGTATGTTTCCTCTTTTATCGGAAGTACTGGCTCCTTTGTTCAAGGTAAATCCATCTACCACAGTCCAATTGCTACCTCTGTTCGGCCTATACATTAATCGTAGATAATTTTCACTTCCGGTAATAAAGGTATTGTCCTGATAACCAACTGTTGTGCTGGTTGTACCATCGTAAAAGAATTTAGCTTTTGCCAGGAATGTAGTATCCCAGGAACCATTAACAGTCCAATAATGGTAATCGGATAATTTAGTAATTCCATTGGGCAAATCAAGGGTGTCGGGTGCGACAAAATGATGTTCCACCCGAACCAAAACCGAATCAGCAGAGGCCTGATCAACTACCAAGGTACAATTGGTTTCTAAAAACACATGGCTCCCTGTAGATTTAATTTTCTTTTCATAATCCACCACGGCATCACTCATTTCTTCATTTCTGTCAATAGCTAACATAGTAGGGGGTAGGGCAACCTCTATACTGAAATGATTCTGAAGGCTATCAATTAAAAAACTATGTTCCTCAGTTACATGGCTTCCATTGTAAAAAGCAATTTTTACCGGCATTCGAATAAGGTGGTTATTGGCTAAGCCTTGTTGACTGGTATAAATATCTACCTTCCAGGCATTTAATGGTATGGCACTAAC
>JAIBAJ010000195.1 GCA_019695265.1 Bacteroidia bacterium
GCTCCTATAACAACCATCTACCTAAGCGTGACAGGAAATTGTTGTTGACCAAAACAGAACTTCGGAAAATGTCCAATAAACTAAAAGACAAAGGTTTGACCATTGTTCCGATTAGTTTATTTATAGCAGAATCAGGTTATGCTAAAGTAGAAATTGCGGTGGCAAAAGGAAAGAAGACCTATGACAAAAGGGAGTCAATTAAGGAAAGAGACGTAAAGCGCAACATGGAAAGAGACTAAAATTTACCTCCCACTACAAAACTGCTTTTTTGCTTTTTCTTATTTCCTTGGGTGTCGAATGATTCGCTTAATAAAATGTAAATTCCTAAACGTGCTTTATCTCCTCGGTCGGTAATGCCGTCCCATGTAAAGGTGTCAGATGTTCCAAGTAGTTCATTTTCCAGTAGTTTTTTCACTAACCTTCCTTTAGCGTCATAAATTTGAAGGGTAGCTACTGTGCCCGGACCCGGGTTTGATAAATGAATATTTAACACATCTTGGTACCCATCATTGTCGGGCGAGAAAATGGGAGGATCTAAACTAATCCAATCGCTGGAACTTGCATTTTCATTGTATTGGGAATTTTGGTAGGCAGGAGTGCCATATCCGACTGTTTCGGCGGCAGAATGCCAATTGTCTCTATCTCCGGATGCTCTGTCCGGATTAATACGTTCAAGCGAAACGCCCTTGGTACTTTGCAAAAGAGGGAAATGCATTTTGTCGTCGTACACCATGGCGTCAATAATAGTTCCTAAGCTATCTCCAATAATACAGCTTCCGTCTTCAATGTTAAAAGATGGCAATTGATCAACGGAAATAACTCCATTCGGATTGGTGGTATTATACTGTAACTTAACGGCTATTCCATTTTCAGAAATGGCCACATATTCTTTACCAAACAAAAGGTAACCATCCGGTTCAACTTGATACCAGGTTTCCGGTAATCCATCAGCACCGTAGCGGGCAATGTATATATCCTTCAAATCAAAAACTTTGTCAGTACGATTGTATAATTCTACATAATCAAAACCACCATCTTTTGGATAAGCTAAAATTTCATTGACAATTAACTCGTTATATGCCGGAATTTGAGGAATGGCAAATCTTAATTCATAACTAGCATCAACCTGGTTTCCCACACAATCGCGGATGTAATTCTGAACACTTAGGGTGTAAATAACGCCAGCCTGAAAACTCTGAGAAAAGCTTAATCCAACTTTTTGGAAACCGGGAAAGGTGGCAAAGGCAGCAACCGGATTTCCAATACCATTATCAACGGTATAAGCAAGTATATTAGTGGATGAAAGGCTATCTAGTGGCTCGTTAAAGAAAACATTTAAGGTAGAAGGACCACTTATAACAGCTTTTATTGGCTCCGGTGAGAAGTTGTCAGGATTAACTGCATAGGTTGAATTTCTAAAACCGGGGGTTCCACCGGAAGCATTAGCAGATGCAATCCAATTTCCTTGTCCTCCACAAGGGTTGAAAGGGTCAATTTGCTCTAAACTCCATCCTCCTTCATCTTTGTCGGCATCCTGATACCAATCAATGGTGTAAGAAATGGAGTGAATAATTTGTCCGGCTGTATCTCGTATGGTTAAGGTTTGTCCTTCATTGGTTAAGGCTTGATAACTTAATCCGCTAACTTCAACGGCATTGGCGAGGTTAATATAATATGGGAAAGAACTACTGGCAAGCAATACAACTGTACTGTCAGGCTGAATAATAGCTTCAGGTAAAATATCTGTGCTGCTTCCGCAGGTAACTGTCCAATTTTTGATAGAGATCGGATAGGTTGTTTTATTGTAAAGTTCAATATACTCAACTTCGGGCAATCCTTCTGTTGGAGAAGGGTCGGGCATTAATTCATTAAAAACAACATCATTGGGTTTAACCTGGTAATAGGTAAAGTTGGCACTAGCATTGGTTAAGGTGTTTAAACTTGGATCTTGAATGCCATTGACTAAAATTTGGTAGGTTGTACCACTATTGAAAGTCGATGTAAACCCTAACACTACTTCGCTGGGGTTGTTACCGTCGAGTTGAGCACTTGCCGGTGTTCCTATTCCTTGATCTACAGAATAATTGATTAGGGTTTGGGCTGTTGAGGCAGTTATAGGTTCGTCAAATTTTAACCTTACCCTATTGGCTGTTTCTGCCATTGCTGAAACTAAGGAAGGGGCTTGGTTATCAATAATTTGAGGTCCTGCATAAATATCATCAAAATAGAATTTGGTTGAATTGCTGCTGGTGTATTTGCACCAAACCCCAAAGTAGGATGAACTGAGGTACGTATTATCCGTTATACTTCCTTGGGAAACCAGGTTTTGACCTCCAAGTGTGTCAGCCCAAATAGTCCACAATCCGGAAACATCCCGAACCACCTTAATTCTTACCTGATTGGTCGAATTTTGTAAAGTGCTATCTGGTCCATCAATTAATTGAACCTGATTGAGTCCGTCTTGCCTGAATAACCGAATATCGTCAACCGTTCCAATTCCACCCAATTGCAAGTAATATCCATTCAAGCTTCCATTCAAATTGCTTTGGTCACTAACCAAATAAATTCGCCCAAAATTACCCGAAGATGGATTGAAGGATAGCTTGGTCCAAATATGCCATTCCGATATCTGGGCGGCAGTGCTGGAACTAACCAAATACGAAGTGTCGGTTCCGCTGGAATTTAGTTTTAACTGTTGACTGCTTACCGTAAATTGTGCATCATCTCCGGTCCAAACCGGATTCTGGGTAAAGTCCCCATCCGAAAAATCATCGGTTAATTGACCAAAAACTCCTGCCGGAATGAATAAAATAAACAGGATGGATAAAATCTTATAATTCATTTGGGCTAAGATATGGGATTAAAACAAAATGATATGTGAATTTTAAAAGAAGTTTTTAAGACTATACAACTAGGCCTACTACTTTTTAAAAATAAGTAGTAAAAGAGTAGTATTCAAGCCTGGCAAGGGTTTCAGTCCAATTTCTCCGAGTTAGTTTTGTGAAAAAATATTAAAATGAAAATTAAAAACTACTGCTTGGCTAGCTTGGTATTGTGGGGGGCTTACTCCCCTTTTTCCGTTAATTCTCAAACCTGGACCGATGTTGGTTTTCCTTCCAATGGGGTTTTTAATACCGACCAAATGAACGGAAAACTATATGTGGCTCAAGGGGCAGATATTGGGTTCTTGGAATATGACGGAACAACCTGGACAACCATTTCTGATTACAATAACTCTTTCAATACCGCACATAAGTCAAAAAGTGCAGTTAGGAACTTAAATGGTTCTTTGTATTTAGGAAATTTTGAGTTTAATACCTCCGGCGAAGGTGATTTTCACCA
>JAIBAJ010000196.1 GCA_019695265.1 Bacteroidia bacterium
CTATTGAGAATGAACTAATCTTAGTTACTGACAATGTTAAAGACTTTGAAAGGTTAGATGGAATCGAAATTGAAAATTGGTTTAGAACAGAAAAACGCAAAAAATAAACATGGGCTACTGCTAACAGGGTATATAAAAAATGGCTGGTTTTTAGGTTTGTGAAAGTGTCTTCTTCCAACTACTTTTGTTCTCAGGGAAAGCTTATCGGCTTCGAAGCCGCCACTTTCCATATACCCCGCCGTTAGCCGCAAGGTTTTGGGAACGCCCAGAAATACTAACAAACTTCTATTATTTGAAATTTGTAGTAACAAAAATGTTTTGGGTAATACTTAAAATTTACAGAGTAAACAAAAGATATGTATGTTCTAAGTACCGAAATGGTTCTAGTAAAAAACCCACAATTGTAATCTGAAGGGTGGAAAAAATTAAGATTTTTGAGTCAGGAAGTTGGTAAAAATATTCGAAATTGCACGAATAAAATTGAAAATAGATTGAAGCAAGAAGTGAAGACCAAAAAGTATTCCGACATAAGGAAAAAACTTGATTTCCAAGTCGAAAAACAGAATGAAAACGGGCTTGCACATCTAACTCATTATTTTCAGAATCACAAAAACGGGGTTTCACAGTACTTTCAACCGTCCGCAAAAATTTACCTTGAAAAACTTCACGAAAGCCTTAATATATCAGAAGACCCTGACTTCCAGTACTACCTTCCAATAAATTGGGATATACCATTTCCTCCACCATCTAATCCAAAATTCAAATTCATAGATTTATTTGCGGGAATTGGGGGAATTAGGTTAGCATATCAGAATTTAGGCGGTAAATGTGTTTTTACAAGTGAGTGGGATAAGTATTCAAAGAAAACCTATGAGGCAAATTTTGGAGAGGTTCCATTTGGAGACATAACAAAAATATCGGAAAAGGAAATTCCTGACCATGATATTTTGTTAGCAGGGTTTCCTTGTCAACCATTTTCGATAGCTGGTGTTTCCAAAAAAAATGCATTAGGAAGATTACATGGATTTTTAGATGAAACCCAAGGAACTCTTTTCTTTGATGTTGCAAGAATTATTGAACACAAGAAGCCTAAGGCGTTTATGTTGGAGAATGTCAAGAATCTTGTTTCTCATGACAAAGGAAAAACCTTTAAAGTTATAAGAGAGACTTTGAAGGAACTAGATTATTCAATTTATTTCAAAGTGCTCGATGGCAAACATTTTGTTCCTCAGCATAGGGAAAGGATAATCATTGTTGGATTTAACAATCGAATTTTTGACTATAAAGAAAATTTTATGTTTCCAGAACTGGGTGAATCAAAATTTGCAATTAAAGACATCTTGGAAGAAAATGTTGATAGTAAGTATACATTATCTAACCACCTTTGGAATTACTTGCAGGAATATGCTAAAAAACATAAAGAAAAAGGAAATGGTTTTGGATACGGGTTGACTGATTTAAATGGCATTTCGAGAACTATGAGTGCAAGGTATTACAAGGATGGAGCTGAGATTCTAATTCCCCAACTTGAGAAATCACCTAGAAGATTAACCCCAAGAGAATGTGCCAGACTCCAAGGTTTTCCAGATACTTTCATTATTCCAGTTTCCGATAACCAAGCATATAAACAATTTGGAAATTCTGTAGTAACTCCATTAATTGAGTCCGTTGGAAAAAATATTGTAAAAGAAATTCTTTCAATAAATGAACCTACAAAATCTCAAATCTCTATTTAGCAGCCATGGTTGTCAGAAAGTATTTGTTAAGAAACTTTCACCTAATGATAACTCAAAAAATCAGGTTTATTTCGGTGGCAGCTTTGAGATTTTAAACATTCTCCCAATATCAGAAATTATAACAGAGGAAGCAGGGGATTGGAACAAGGAGCGTTTTAAAGCATCAATAAATTTTTCGTGGATTGGTGAAGATGGAAGTTTATTCCCGGCCCCAAATTCCCAATTAATTCTGTATCCAAAATACCCGGAGGTAAGGTTTTCAGGCTTCCTATCAAATTGTGAGAATCCTCCTTCTCATTTGATGACACAGAGACTTGCTGATAGATTACTTTTCTTCTCCGTTACTAAAAATGGTATTGTTCTAGGTTTCGTTTCATCGCCAGATTCGGAACTTACTAGAGAATTTGAAAAAGAACTATTTATTTCTGAGCACGGTGTTTTTAAAGTTATTGAGTTACCTGAATTAATAAATAATAGAGCGAAATTACTTAGCGAGTTACTTAGAATTAACCAATTGGGATGGATTAAGTCAAAAAGACTGGATGGAAATGGAAATCAGTTGCCATGTGAAGCGCCAAATTGCGGTGGATACACCTTAGAAGCAGAACTAGGTATCACTCCAAATGGTTATTCTGAGCCGGATTTCTTAGGTTGGGAGGTAAAACAATTTGGAGTTACAAATCTTACAAAGATTAGTTCTTCGGTTATCACATTAATGACTCCTGAACCAACAGATGGAATTTATAAGTCGGAAGGAACTGAAAGCTTTATCAGAAAATATGGGTATGAGGATAAAACTGGTAGAGAGGATAGATTAAATTTTGGCGGTATTCATAAAGCTGGAGTTAGAAATAATCTAACGAATTTGGAAATGCAGTTGATTGGTTTCGATAATGAAAGTGGTAAAATCAGAAACACAAATGGTCGGATTGCATTAGTAGATAAATTCAATAATGAGGCGGCCTCATGGAGTTTTTCCTCAATGCTAAAGCATTGGAACAGGAAACACAACCAAGCTTGTTACGTTCCTTCACTCTCAGAAACTGATAACGAAAGGAAATACAAATATGGCAACAATATTATCCTTGGTATTGGAACAGATTTTCAGCTTTTCTTACGTCAAATGGCAATTGGGAATATTTACTATGATCCAGGAATTAAAATGGAAAACGTTTCAAGCAAACCGAAAATAAAAAAGCGTAGTCAATTTAGAATCAAATCTCAAAACTTACCAAATTTATACAAGACAAATGAAATCGTTGATATAACAAAATAGACGAACATTTGGAATTAACCCTACGGCTAACAGCAGGCTCGCCTAATGCTAGTTTTTAGGTTTGGAAAGTAACTACTCACAACTTACTTTTGTTCATGCAGACACGTTTGAAGGCTTCGAGGTCGCACTAAGGCAAGCCTGCAACCGTTACAGGCTATAGAACCGCAACCGACATTTTCGAATATTTAAAAACTCCTTAAAATTCTGTCCTTAAAAAAACTATTCTGATTTCAAATTATTCAAAAAGTTTAAACTTTATTGAAAAAAAAGTG
>JAIBAJ010000197.1 GCA_019695265.1 Bacteroidia bacterium
CGGGCTGTTCCGTCTACATGTATAACCTCCGGAATAAGTTCTTTGGCCAACTCTTTTGCCTGATAGGTTATCGTCATAAATGGTGCAATGCCTTGTTTTCCAACAAAAAAACGATCAAACTCCTCCTCTAGCAAACTAGGACAAAAGGGCCTATAACTTTCTCTTAATTTCACTTTCAAATTCACCTTACTTTGGGTGCCGGTTATACTTGGACTCGCTAATATACTTCGATTTCCCAAAGCTCGGGGACCAAACTCCGACCTGCCTTGAAACCATCCAATAACCGCTCCCCCGGCTATTCGAGCAGCGGCCTCCTCCCAAGGTTTTTCTAACCTTACATACCTAATTCCACACGATTGTAACAACCCTTGTATGTCGGTATCGCTGTATGATGGCCCCAAGTAAGTATGTCCGGCCGCTTGGGGTTTAAACCCATGCCGGTGCGACGAAAGCCAAGCAGCACCTAAAGAAATGCCGGCATCTCCTGCGGCAGGCTGTACAAATAAACCCTTTACAAAATCAGCATTCATTAGGGACTGATTCATCACACAATTTAGGGCTGCACCTCCCGCTAAACACAAGTAGTGGTGCTGATATTTTTCCATGAAATAGGCCGTCATTTTTAGCATCAATTGCTCCAATTTCTGCTGTGCTGATGCTGCCAAATCCATGTATTGCTCCTCCATTTTCGCCCCGGGTATCCGTCGCTTCATTCCCAACCTCTCTACCAAAGCCGGTGTATACACCATTTCATCCTTATGTAAAGAAGGGGCTCCGGCCTCCGGTATTTTTATATATTCCTTATTGATGCTAAGTTTCCCTTCCTCAAAACCTATCAACCAATCCAGGTTAAACCGATTACGATCACCAAAACTCGACAAACCCATTACTTTATACTCATCACTATCCTTGGTATATCCACAAAGCTGGGTAATTAATTGGTAAAACAAACCCAAACTATCCGGACGGGCAATTTGTTCCAACACCTTCATTTCGCCATTTTCTCCTTCCGACACTTGAAATGAAATTCCATCACCCGAGTTGTCCAAACTTAATACCAGGGCCCTGTCAAAACCGGATGCATAATATGCACTGGAAGCATGACACAGGTGGTGGTGATGCCTTTCTATTGGAGGACAATATCCAAAATGTTGATTAAAATATTCTTGAATTCGGTCATCAATTTCCGGCCCCCAAGTGCTTCCATGAAAAGCCAGTATAGAAATTTCGTTTATAGTTGTATCCCCCAACTTTAATACTTCCAGTACCGAAGAATAAGGCAAACGTCCAGGAGAAAATTTTATCCGGCTCATTCTTTCCTCTTCCAAAGCTGCTATTACCCTGCCTTCACTTACCAAACAGGCAGCCGAATCCTGGTAACCTTGCCTAAATCCTCCACTAATGCCGAGTATTTTCATCTTTTTCCTTGTTTTTCATTAATCATTTTTCCAAACTGGGTCCCTTTCCATTGTTGTGAACCAAGCTCCACTTGAATTATTTTCAAATCACCTGCAAACTCATTTTTTTCTCCAATATAGGTTTTTCCATGCTTATCTACGGTCAAAGAACAACCAATCATCTTTTTCCCTTCGTAAGGTCCACCTACTATGTAACCCACGCTGGTAGCACTAACCACCGGAATTTCATAGGTAGTTGCCAATTCACCCAATGGTTTTAGCCATTTATCCCGATATGGGTCTTGTTCTTCGGTTACCGAGTGATCCACCGTCCAACTCGATGGAGTTAAAATAAGCTGAGCACCCATTCGGGCTAAGGAATGTCCCAAGCAAAGGGCATCCGCATAATTATCGGCACAAATATTGAGTCCAATTTTACCCCATTCCGTGTCTACCACTTCCAATTTTTGTCCGGCTTCATAAAACGGAAATTCCACTTCCAGCAGGTTAATTTTATGATGTTTAAGCCTAATATTTCCTTTCGGGTCAATCAAAATAGCCGAGTTATAGATTTTATCTTCCGAGCGTTCCGTCAAACCCAGGCAAAGCCAAACCTGATGTTTTACAGCCAATTGGCAAAAAAAATCGCTTCGGGTTCCGGGTATGGTTTCGGCTTCTTCATACACGCTAGGATGTGTCCAGGCTAAATCCAGTGTTTCGGGCAAAATAGCCAAATCACAACCTTGAGTAACGGCTCTTTCAATCATTTCCTGGGCTCTAACCAGGTTACGTTCAGGCTCTCCACCTTCAACCAGCAATTGACAAACAGCTATTCTCATACCACTATCTAAAAGGTAAAACAAAATATTTTTCATAAACCACTTTGGTTGCAAAGCCCAAACGGGTCATAAGCCAAATTGGATATTTCAGCATTTGCAGCAAAGCAAAACTATTTGGATAATCCCAAAAATTCCGGGGAGGCAATTTCAGGTAAGAATCAAACTCTTCCCTGCTTATTCCAAGCCGTTTTATGCAGAGCGAAATAACTTTTTCATCCTCCATTACATAAGGTTTCTGAATGGATTCCAACGCATAAGTACGCTCCATTTGCCCACTTCGAATCAAGGCTGAATAGGCAATCTTCCTAAAATCGATATTAAATTTAACCCGATGTACATAAGTTATTAAGCTCCAGTACAAATCATCGTAATAGTGAGCTCCCGGATACTTCCATTCCAACTCCTTGCTTAACAAGGCATCTGCTTCCGATCGCAAATAAGGGTAATAATAAAACGGCGCAAAGGTTTTTATCCCCTTCAGCGAATAGTAGGCCATTTCCTTTACTCCTAAATTATAACCCGGATTTTCAGGCTTCCATTTCTGAAGCGGATATTTTCCAAATCGCTTGTGTAGGGCCCGCACAAAATCACCATCAAAATAAGCCCAGGCCAACGGACGTATGCCTTCGGTTCTAAAACTCTGCCCATACAAAATCGTTTTCACCCCCTCTTTACAAGCCACACCATACAACGAGGCCCCAATTCCAATATCTGTTCCATTATTAAGCAAGGGGGTCGATGCTTTTAAGTCAACCAATTTTAAGTCTTTACATTCCCTAAAGTCCGAAGTAATGGTACGCAAATCCACCCCCAAAATCCGAGCTGCCTTTAGCATATTTTCCCCTGCCACCGGATTGTCGAAACCATCATTAAAATGAACTGCCAAAGGACGTAAATTCCATTTTTTTATCGCCAAATAAAGCAAATAGGTACTATCTCTACC
>JAIBAJ010000198.1 GCA_019695265.1 Bacteroidia bacterium
AGTGCTGTGGACTATAATGATGGCCAGGGAATAGTAAAAATTACAAAAGTCCAGGCATGAATAATAAAAATATCGGTCGGAGACCAATTTCTCAACCGCCCCCGTTACAAACGAGGGCGAGCGGAGTGTTGTGCGTAACATCATCCTCTAGGCTCGTCTAAGCCTTAACCCTTTTACTTCCTTCACAATCCAACTTCGAACATGAAAACTCCTATGTCCATTTGCTTGACTATTTGCATGTAAAATAAGCGTGAGCAAGGCTTGCATTCATTTTTCAAAGCAAGCCAAACCCTGAAATGCCCTTGCTTTATTACAAATATTCAATCCAAATGCCCTTGTTTTATTACAATAATTTACTAAATTTGCCCTTGTTTTATTACAATTTCATGGGTGAAATAAAAAGATTAGGTTTGGATTTACTAGAGCAATGGCGGAAAAAGAAGGGAAGAAAGCCATTGATTTTGCGCGGTGCAAGGCAAGTAGGTAAATCTACGTTGGTTAAAGCATTTGGATCCAATTTCAAACAGTTTATACTGCTTAATCTCGAGCAATCAAAAGATAGGCAACTGTTTTCGGATGATATGGATGTATCCGTTCTTTTGCAACGAATTTCAATTCGAGAAAATTTAAACCCTGATTGGGAAAATACGCTTTTGTTTATCGATGAAATTCAAGAGCTTCCTAAAGCAATTCAGATGCTTAGGTATTTTTATGAAAACTATCCGGAATTGTCTGTTATAGCGGCAGGTTCATTACTTGAATTTGCACTTTCCGAAGTGAAGAGTTTTCCGGTTGGACGTGTCGAATTTCAATACCTTCATCCTTTGTGCTTTGAAGAGTTTTTGCAAGCCAGAGGAAAAACCAAGGCATTAGAAGCCTACCGTACCATACCTGTTCCCGGATATGCATTAGATGAATTGAATGAACTCTTCAATGTGTTTTGTCTTTTAGGCGGAATGCCTGAAGCGGTGGCAAAGTATTGTGAGGACGGCTCATTTTTTCATGTTCAACCCATTTATGAAAGCATTTGGCAAACTTACCTAAGCGATATAGCTAAATACGCAAACAAGGAAACCGGTAGGCGGATGATCCAACATATTATGCAATCAGCTCCTGCTTATTATGATAAGCGCATTACTTTCCAAAATTTTGGACAATCGAACTACCGATCAAGAGAAATGGGCGAAGCGTTCAGACAGTTGAATGATGCTGGAATTATTCGCCTCCTTTATCCAACTACTGAATGCCAAATCCCGCTTACTCCAGATTATCGGAAAAGTCCCCGCTTGCAATTTTTAGATACCGGTTTACTTGTTTATCAGCTTGGTTTGCTGTCGGAGCTTATTGGCGTTTCCAATTTAAGCGACAGTGCCCGAGGCGCCCTTGTTCCCCATATTATTTTTCAGGAAAGAATGGCTTTACAAACCCACACAAACATAAATCCCCTATTTTGGGTGAGGGAGAAATCCCAATCCAGTGCAGAGATAGATCTGGTTTTGAAAATTGGGGCAAAAGCTATACCCGTTGAAATCAAATCAGGAAGCGTTGGTAAACTTCGGTCGCTTCACTCATTTATGGAGTTATCAAATGAAAACCTGGCTATTCGCCTTTATCAAGGTAAATCTATGCTTGACGAAGTAAAATTGCCTTCAGGCAAAACCTATACATTATTGAGTTTGCCCTATTTTTTAGCCGCCAAACTTGAAGATTACATCAAAAGTACTCTTCACGGAAAGGATTGGAAATTATGAATTGACCATATAATAAATAAAGCAGAAGGTATTTCAAACCAACTTCTTTTAGCATATTTAAACTGAAGAAATTAGGGCAAAGCAGTTTGTTTCCTTTTACAATCGTTCAAAAAGTAAATCCACAGAGCAATAACTTAACCTCCAACTATTGTTCCTTATCAGAGTGTAAGCGTAAGGGTACTAAATAGCAATGGAGATACGGGCGGGACAGTAATTTCTTTAAATCCATATAATTTAAAGCTGATTGAGAAAAGAAATGGATTAATTTTAGAAAGTGATGAAACCGACGGAACGACTGTTCATGAATAAATCAATGATTTCAATGTATAAAATAAGTGCCTTTTTTGGTATAACTATTCTTTTAATAGGGTGTTCTGGAAATGAAATTAAAAAGTAATTTTATTCTGATGGAAGTATAAAATTCCAACAGATTGCAAGCCTTTGTAGTTTTTGGGATAGTTAGGGGGACAGTTTTTAGGTTTAATCTGCCCTGGATTATAAACATTTGCACTCTATAAAGATAATTGGTTCCCCAATCTACTCATATCGCTTGTATTTTCCTACCTTATTCCTTTCCTTTATACATTCCCCTTGGAAAACTATTTGTTCATACCACCAAAAAAAACTAGGCTTGTTCAATTAATGCTGGAATTCGCCACAAAAAAACTCTACACCAGATCACTTTGTGTTGAATTTGAAAAAAACATTTTTGTATTTTTACAACAGTTGGTTCTTTGCCGGATTTTAATCCCATCTTAACCTACCATCTCCAAAACAATGAAACTACTTTATCTTATCCCTTTTCTTTTATTAGTTTCATGTTCCAAAGAATCATGTAAATGCAAGACAGAAATCATAGAAACCAATGGTGAGCTAATAGACTATTATCTATTAAGCCAAACTTCAGACACCCTCATACAACCCGGCTTTGTTGACCAAAATTCCCCAACAAGTTTATTGAATGAGCTAGAGAAATTTGCTAATTCAGACAGTTTATTAACTCATTATACCATTGTGCATTATAATTGGGGAAAAGCAAACTATTATCAAAATAAAAATCTAACCCTATCTATAGATTCTGACCAACAGAAAGTAATATTTGAAATTAATAACTTCAAAAAATGCAATACTTATATCGAAGGTGTACCGGCAATTTGCCAATCTGCCAGAATTTATACAGGAATTTTTCTTGTTATTCCCAAAATACCTGTCAATTACCAATTGGTAGTTAATCAAGTGGATAGTTAATGATTTTGCTTGTTCCCTTTTCTCCGCCAGACTGAATTTTTGACCCTTAGTTTCCTTGATGTTATTCTTGTAAAATCCAATTCAAACTCCAGGTAAACTTCCTACCCTATTTTTGCTTTTGTTTTGGAACA
>JAIBAJ010000199.1 GCA_019695265.1 Bacteroidia bacterium
CATCTTTGACCCATTGCTTAGTTTTTCAGGGAACAGCAAGAGCGGGTGGACGTTTGCTGAGCCTAGACCTTTTTGGTTACTTTTTGGGGCAATGCCAAAAAGTGACATAAATTAAATTCCTTTGAATATCAAAAAGCTAAACCTTAACTAAATGTCATTTCCTTGACCAGAATTTCTAGGTTTTATATAGCTTGTTCCATTCAAAATTATCTTTGGCCAAAGGAAGGCCAGCCATTAGTAAGCTGTTTTATTCTAGAAGTTTAACTTCTTTTGGAATTTGGGTTTATTTGTTCTTTTCTGCTTTGTTAGCATCTATTCCAAATTGACTGGTTATTCTCTACTTTGGTTTTTTACTTTTGCTTTAATGATTGAATATCAAAAGTTCACTTTATCCAATGGTCTTCGGCTTTTATTTCACGAAGATAAATCCACACCAATCGCAGCAATTAACATCGTGTATGATGTAGGTGCCAGGGACGAAGATCCTTCCAAAACCGGCTTTGCACATTTGTTTGAACACCTCATGTTTGGAGGTTCTAAAAATATTCCAAGTTACGATGAACCACTGCAAAGGGTTGGTGGCGAAAACAATGCTTATACCAACAACGACCACACCAATTACTACCTCACCCTGCCGGTCGAAAACCTGGAAACCGGTCTTTGGCTGGAAAGCGACCGAATGAATGAACTCGCTTTTACCCCAAAAAGTCTCGAAGTGCAGCGACAAGTGGTGATGGAAGAATTTAAACAGCGCTATCTCAATCAACCCTATGGCGACGCCTGGTTGCATTATCGTCCCTTGGCTTACCAGGTGCACCCTTACCGCTGGGCAACCATTGGTATGGAATTGTCACACATCGCCAATGCAACTATGGACGATGTAAAGGATTTCTTTTACCGCTTTTATCGCCCAAACAATGCCATTATTTGTGTTGCCGGCAATCTGGAAGCTAACAAGGTGGTTGACCTGGTAAACAAGTGGTTTGGTGATATTCCCGCGGGAAATATTCAACCCAAAAACCTGCCCGTTGAACCTCCTCAAACTCAACGCCGTTTCCTCGAAATAAGTAAACCTGTCCCCGATGATATGATTTACCTGGGTTTTCACATTTGCGGCAAAAACAACGATGACATTTATGCCTGGGATTTACTCAGCGATATTTTGGGTCGAGGTTCTTCATCCCGACTCTACCATGAATTGGTTAAAGAAAAGCAAATCTTTAGTCAAATCAGTTGCTTTATCACAGGCGATCACCACCCCGGAATGCTGGTTTTTACCGGTAAAATTCGCCCCGGAGTTCCCTTGCAACAAGCCGAAGATCTCCTCTGGGAACAAATCGAACGTATCCAAAACCATAGCATTCCTGCCGATGAATTGAGTAAGGTCAAAAACAAAATCGAATCCGGTTTGGCGTTCTCCTGGATGAATGTTCTTACCAAGGCTACCGGACTTTGCCTAAACGAACTTTATCACGAAGCCGGAGAAATTAATCGGGTTTTGGAAAAATACCAAAACGTCAGATCCGAACAAATTCAAAGTCTTGTTCAAACCAAAATGAGCCATGGACAAGAATCGGTTCTTTATTACAAAGCTTCCAAACCCTAAAATTCTCTTTTCTCCATGGCAATTAACCGAACCATACCACCCCCAACTGTTCAACTGGCTCAACCCGAAATTCCTCACTACGATACCCTGGTTTTAAAAAACGGATTGCCCGTCCATACTGTTGTCGATACCTCAGTGGATGCAGTAAAAATTTCCATCTTTTTTAATGCCGGATTGAAAAATAATACCAAACCTTTTCTGGCAAGTACCACCGTTTCCGTTTGGCAACAAGGTACTCAAAACCTTTCTGGCCTGGCTTTTTCATCAGCCATCGACGGATATGGAGCTTACCTAAACCTTAGTCCGGGTTATGAGTTTACCGAAATTTCTGTGCATACTTTGGGCAAATATTTTGTTCCGGTAATGGATTTGGTCCTGGAAATGATGGAACGGCCGGCTTTTAAAGAATCGGATGTGCTATTGGATGCGCAAAACCGAAAACAGCGCTTAATTACCGAAAACAAGAAAACTAGCTTCACCGCTATGGCAAATTTCAATTGCTTGTGCTTCGGAGATCAGCATCCCATGGGGCGCATCACCCATCCCGACCAAGCATTGGATGTGAACCACAACGATGTGCTTAGCTTTTATAAAAATCACCTTGATAAAGGACTTTTCAGCCTCATCCTGGCAGGCAACATTCAGCCTGAAATGTTAAATTGGATCGAATCCCACTTCGGAAGTAAAACCCTCGATTTTTCTATGCCGGTAACGGGTGTTCCGGTCAAGCCTTTGGATCAAAATTATCAGTTTACCCTGCACGAAGGGGCCAACCAAAGCAGCTTGGTAATGGGTAAACCTATGTTCTCTCGCCTACATCCCGATTTTCCAAAAATGCGCCTCTTACTCACCGTTTTTGGTGGATATTTTAGCTCCCGATTAATGTCCAATATCCGCGAAGATAAAGGGTATACCTACGGCATTTCTGCGTTTTTGAATGCTAATTTAAACAGTGGCCAACTGGTAATCCGTACCGATGTTGGTTCTGAAGTAAGTGCCGCCGCAATTCAGGAAATTAACTACGAATTACAACGCTTAACCGAAGAGTTAATCCCTACACAAGAGTTGGATTTGGTTCGAAGCTATATGCAAGGTACCTTTCTTCGAAGCGTGGATGGGGCTTTGAATCAAGCAGATGTATGGGGTCGTTTACTTAATTATGGCTTAGGTCCGGAAACGCTACAAGCCAATCTGGATGCGGTACGAAACACCACTCCCGAAGAATTATTGGCATTGGCTAAAAAATATTTTCAACCCGATTCCATGAAGTTGGTTGTCTCCGGAAGTGTGGATATTCGCCAAAATTAGAAAATGACAGCTAAGTATTAGGCGGGCCCCCTTCCGCCTGCCAAATTCCTGCAAACCCAACCTTCAGGCAAATGGCGTTCGGGTCACGCTATCGCCTGTAGTCCTCGTCCCCCTAGGCTAACGCCGTCGGGGTCCTGTGGGCTACTTGGCTCTAT
>JAIBAJ010000200.1 GCA_019695265.1 Bacteroidia bacterium
CATTTTTCTTAAGGATTGAGCTGGAACAATGAAGGCACTTTTTTTATTCATAACCTTTCAAATTCGTCAAAGCTATACACAGCAACAGATACAGCAATTTACAGCCTGAAATTTGTCTATTAACCCGAATAATACTTTTGTTCTGTGAGAAGTCGTATTAATTCACTGATTCAGGTTTACCGAAGAATTGGCCCAAATACATTAAATTTAATTGCGGCAGAGTTATTCCTACAATTAATTAATGCCGCATTTTTTATGGTGATGTTGATTCAACTCAACAAATGCGGTTTCCAGGATTATCAAAGTGCTGAGTTCGTATCTTTCCGATTTTTAGGGGTAGTTTTAACTGCTATACCAATTGGTATTTGGATAAAGGGAAAGCCCTTAATTCCTTACTTCTATTTATCTTCCATCTGCGTTCCCATTTTAACCGTTGCCATTTTAATTGGTGTTGACCTGCATCAAGATTGGATTATTCGACTTGGAATGTTCCTTTGGGGCATTTTTTATAATTTAATTGCCATTGTCGTTAATCCCTACATATTAAGAAACTGCTCTAAAGAGGTTCAAAGCGAGGCATTTGCATTAAGTTATGCAACAGGTAGTATTGGTAGCATACTGTGTGGTATTATTTCCTTTGTCTTACTTTCCTTTTCAGATATAGGAATCACAGAGAGAGAAGTTATGTACTTTATCGCAATTTTATCTACACTGGGATTAACTTTTTTAAGAAACATCGAAAAAAAAGAAGAAATACAATCACAAATAAGTCACATTTCCCAAATAAATTACAATTGGAAACTTATTTTTAAAGCTTTAATACCTACAATAATTATAGCAATCGGAGCAGGTTTCACTATTCCTTTTGTCAACTTATTTTTTTTCCATGTACATCAAATTGACACTAAATGGATTTCTATCATTGGAACATTAACCTCATTACTTGTTTCCATCCTTGCCCTCCTTGTTCCAAATTTTTTAAAAAAATATGGATATAGAAAAGCAATTTCCGGCACCCAAATCGTTGCCGTAATCCTATTAATTTTATTTGCAACCACCGAATACTATTCAAATTGGCACTATGCGGGATTATTAGCGGCATTATTTTATATGGGCCGTCAACCTTTGATGAACATGAGTGCCCCCATGACAACGGAGCTCGTCCTTAATTATGTTGGACCCAATAACAAAGAAATAATTTCTGCATTAACTTCTGCCATTTGGAGTGGAAGTTGGTTTTTTAGCTCCTGGATCTTTAAAATTTTGCGGGAAATGAACCATGCTTATGTTCAAATTTTTCTCATAACCGGAGCCATGTACACGCTGGGTGTATTTTTATACTATCGATTAATAATTGAATATGAAGGAAAATTGAAAAGCTGATTCAAATACAATTATTATGTTATTTTTGCTTCCATCAAACAATCAAGCATGAAACATTTCGTCTTAGCCTCCACATTATTACTATCTGCACTTACTTCCATTTCCCAATCGGTTGTTAAAACAATCAATATTGGTGGAACTCAACGTCAATACAAACTTTATGTGCCGGCTTCATACAATGGTTCTGAAAAAGTTCCCTTGGTATTTTGCTTTCATGGCTTGGGTGATAATATGGATAATTTTGAAAACATTGGAATGACATTCGTGGCCGATACTGCTAATTTCATTGTTATTACTCCACAAGCAGCTACGGATGCCTTAGCAGGAACCGCTTGGAATTCAGGCGCCGGAGTAAGCTTTGGAGGATTTGAATATTTCCCAAATCAAAACGTAGATGACATCGGCTTTATTAATGCAATGATCGATACCACCGCTTCCAATTTCAATTTGGATATGCGTAGAATTTATGCTTGTGGATTTTCTATGGGTGGTTACATGACAAACCGGGTAGCTTGCGAACTGAATGATAGAATTGCTGCCTTCGCTCCTGTGGCAGCTACTATTGGTGCAGGTATTACTTGTAACCCGGGAAGAGCCTTACCCTTAATTACTTTCCACGGAACATCCGATGCAACTGTTGCCTACGATACTGCATCTTTCGGATCAAGCGTACCCCAATTGCTTGATTTTTGGGCAAATAACAACGGCTGTGCCAGCATGGACAGTTCTTTGGTTCCAGATATCGCTAACGATGGTTATCACATAACCCACTTTACCTATGGAAACTGTTCAACAGATGGTGCTTTAGAGCATTTTAAAGTTTATGGAGCTCAACATACCTGGTTAGGCCCATCCGATGACATATTTTATACTACTGAAATTTGGAAATTCTTTATGAGATATCAACACCCCAACCAATCTTTAGGTTTATTAGAATCTGAAGTAAATTCAAACATCATTTTTCCAAACCCAATTGGTAAAGGACAAACCATTGAAATTAGTCTTCCAAGAAATGAAGGTAGTATTCAAATTATGGACATGAATGGACAACTTATTCAATTAACTACCACTGATTCTGGAAAATTAAAAATCAATTCCAATGAACTAAACAGTGGAATGTATTTAGTTTCTTTTACCGATAGAAATGGTGAAGTTGCAATTCGGAAATTAATAGTAGAATAAGTTCTACAGGGTTTCCTGAAAAGTCAAACACAACAATCTGACTTTCTTTTAAACCAATTTAATCAATAGTAGGATTCCAAATCCGAACTACTTGATTTAGCTGGGTTTACAAACTCTTAACTCGTTTATGCATTTCTTATGCGTAATCTGGGTTTATATTCTTTGTATGCGGGCCCCCTCCGCCAAACAAGCCTTTTCTAAACCCAAATAACCTGCATGGCGTTCGGGTCACGCTTTCGGCTGTAGTCCTCGCCCCCCTAGGCTAACGCCATAGTGGGTCTGTGGGCTACTTGCCTCTATCGTCAGTTTGTCTAAAAAGCCCTCCTTTTTGTAACTTACTGATTGTTAATAACTTACCCGATAATAAATTCACAATACATTGATTTTCAGTATATTTATGCATGAA
>JAIBAJ010000201.1 GCA_019695265.1 Bacteroidia bacterium
GCACGGTTGCCGTTCCCTTCTCCCAGAGGATCTGCAGGATCTCCAGCTCTGATTCTGTGGGTTTTACCAATTTAGGTGCTGACATGTTTCGAATTTTGAGCTAAAATACGAGTTTATTCGTAATTGCCAAAGGGTTACCCGGTTTTTAGGGATTTTTAACATTGGTAGGACGCATTGGGGGGGGAAAATGTTACATAGAAGTGGTGAGTGGAGATTGAAAAGTGAAATATGGGGGTTAAGCCAAGGGTTTTATGGACGATCCGTAACTTTTCTAGATTTAAGTTTTACATCAAAAAATGCAGGTTTTATAGGAAATTGAAAAGTGAAGTCATTCGGACTCACCGTAATAAATAACCTAGATTTTTTAATACTAGAGTTGATTAATCTCTTAATAAGTACCCCATTCCAAATACATTGATTTACTAAATTCTATTAGAATAATTTGCTTGCACTGTACAGATAAATTATCTTAGTAAATAGCCAACCTTATCCTTATCTACTTTGAGAATTCTTCTTCATGAATTTACTTCAAATGATAAGTTAGTTTCATTATTTGAATTTATAAAATAATAGAACTTTTCACTTTAAAAAAAGTTTATGAAAACAGTTAGTATGTTGATTCACTTTTTGTCTGGAGAGTTTTTGCTAAAACAGTTTCCAAATGGAGGAACTATAGTTTTTTTACGTTCAATAATAACTAGCATATTCCTTTTTGGTTTTGTTGTTGTTTCAATGGGAATTTTAAAAACCGGGTTTGGACCTAGTGTTCGTTGGGATGTAGTTATAAAAGTTATAATTGAAAAGTATGAAATCGGATGTGCAATTTTTGCTGGTTGTTATACGGTTTTTTATACAAGATTCTCTTCTCAATGGTCATACTTAGCTGGTGTTTATAATCAGTTGTTAAATGCAATTGTTCAAATTGGTCCTAATCCTTCAGATGAACAAAAGGAGGCACTTCTTTTATGGAAGGCTGGTATTTTGGAAGATGCATATATATTACATTTAGCTGCAAAACCTATGTTTGCACCATTCGTGAAATATTATTTAGAAGATCCTGAAGTTGTAAGAAGATTTAGGGAGTCTTCTCTTAATAGCGAGACAATTCTTGATAATCTTAAAAGGGTTATTTCAAAAAGACATAAAATTAACATTAATATACCGCCAAAAGAATCGGTTTAAAAAAATGGAATTTGATTTTAAGTTTAATTTTCCGTTTTTGATGATATGTTGAAACTTTAGATAATCATTTTTTTGTATAAGTTATTTCAATTTTACTTTTAAGATTTGATGTATCCGGATTCCTTTTAAAAAATACATTTACATGAAGAAAAATTAATTATTAACTAATTTGAAACTTACTACCGTAGACTTTTCCATCCATAGTAGAATAAGTTAAGATGATATTTTATATGGCTAACGTCTTTAAAGTAAATTAGAGTTAGCGATATGTACCAATTATTCTACTGGGACATTTTTTACTTTAACATCAATGCTTTCTCCTTTCACCCCACGCCCATTCAACCCCGCCGAAATCCGGCTTTTGACCACCCTCAATAAGCGGCTGGAAAAGGTGAGTGACACTAAAGTGAAGCTATATCACTTTTTTATTGCGGCAATTCTGGGTGCCGGTTTTACCTGGGTCGCTGCCAGTATACCCGATAGTTTCTGGACTTTTCTGACAGGTACCATCGCCATCCTCTGTTTCTCGTTCATTGTTTTTACTCCTTATGAGTTATACAAGCAAAGACGAAGACTCCGTTCTTCAAAGCAGGTGATGGAACAGACCATAGAGAAGGGCTCCGTATCAGTCAGTACCATCCTTGCAACCAAGATCGCACTGGCCAAAGAGTACGAAGACGAAGGTGATCTGTACATTGTGGAATACGAACCCGGTAAGGTATTTTTTATTTGGGATACTGATTACAAGCTGAACAGGTTTTTCCCTTGCCTGGAATTTGAACTCTATGAAGAATCATTTGCTCAGCTTTCAGGCCGGCAACTTCATGCTTTAAGTGAAAAGATTCAGCCCATAGTGATCGACAGGAAGGCCAAATGGAAATACCTGTCAACATATTGGGCACCCGGTCAGCTGGAGACTATGGAAACGGATTTTGACGAACTGATCAAAAAAATAAACACCTGCCTTGAATAAACACCAAGCACTTCCATATTATTTAAGAACAGCAAAAAGTGTTTTACTTACATTACACCGGGAAAGAGGTCTGTTCAGGCGCGGTCATTCACATCCTGTAAAACACATTCTGGTTTGTATTTTTTCAGCACTCTTTGTATATTAGTACAACCCCTCCTGTGAGAACTTCCCTGCCACAGGGTTGATCCGTTCCTGCACCATTTATGCCACACAAAAATAGTTAATGCGATGTCATTCCGTTTATTATTCCGTTCACTCACTGTTGTTTTATTTCTGTTGTGTACAGTAAATCGTTACGGGCACAGGATGATGTCAGCCTTCCAGCCATACCATTCAAACTTCATTGGGTCAATAAGCCCGTAAAGTTCAGCCAGTCCCCTGCATCCCTGACTATCGTGGCCGGAAAGGAAACCGATATGTTCCGCGACCCTAATGTGACCTACAATACGGATAATGCACCTAAGCTCCTGTTTACCCCCGATAGCAATTTTGTTTTTTCTACGGGTATACGGCACTCCTTTACCAGCAAATGGGATGGTGGCGCGATCGTGATCATTGAAGACAGTCTTAACTGGATCAAGTTTTGTTTCGAAAAGGATTATACCGGAGCCCGCCGGGTGGTCAGTGTGGTCACCAAAGACATTTCAGACGACTGCAATTCTGTAGCCATCAACGGCGACCTCGTCTATTACAAAGTGGCCAAGGCCTCCAATGTGATCACACTCTATTATTCGCTGGATAATAAGAAATGGTTCCTCGTTCGTCACCTCCAATTCAACAACAAGAAAGACCTGAAGATC
>JAIBAJ010000202.1 GCA_019695265.1 Bacteroidia bacterium
TTTTCCATAACCTCAGGTGTTAATTGATCAACAACCTCTAATGCCTGTAAAGTTTCGGCCAATTGAGGGGATTTGCTTGCACCTAATATCACCGTACTTACATGGGGGTTTTTCAAAACCCAGGCAATTGCCAATTTGGGCAAACTAACACCTAAATCATCGGCAATAAGCTTGATTTGTTTAGCCTTCTCTATCTTCCTCTGGCCTTCTTCCGATGTTAAATTGTTCTTTAACCATGCCAACTCCGGCAATTCGGTTCGGGTATTGCCCGGAACGCCATTAAAATATTTTTCAGTTAAAAAACCTGAAGCCAATGGTGACCAGGTAGTGGTTCCCATTCCAAATTCAGAGTAGAGTCTTCTGTATTCGTTTTCAAATCGTTCTCTTGCAAACATATTGTATTGAGGTTGCTCCATGGTTGGGCCAACTAAATGGTTTTGACGGGCAAATAAATGGGCCTCTGTAATTTGTTGGGCGCTCCACTCCGATGTTCCCCAATACAGAATTTTTCCTTGCATAACCAATTGATGCATAGCCCAAACCGTCTCTTCGATCGGAGTTGTTTTATCAGGACGATGACAAAAATATAGGTCCAAATAATCCACTTGCAACCTTTTTAAAGCAGCATGACAGGCTTCATAAATATGTTTTCGGCTCAATCCCCATTGGTTAGGCTTCTTGGTCTCAGGTTCAACCGAACCAAAAAATACCTTACTTGAAACTATAAAAGAATCCCGGGTCCAACCCGACTTATGCAAAATATTACCCATTACCACCTCACTTTTACCTGCCGCGTAACCTTCCGCATTGTCAAAAAAATTAACTCCGGCATCATAAGCCTGATGCATCAATTGTTCAGCAATTTCATCTCCAATCTGGTTGCCAAAAGTAACCCAGGAGCCAAAAGATAAACGGCTCACCTGTAAGCCTGATTTCCCTAAGTTGTTGTATTTCATGGTTTCAATAAATATTGGCCAAAGGTAGAAATTTGAATACCTTAATTGGTTAAACCAATCAGGTATTTATTGTTAACATTTACAAATGCCATTCCCCAAACCTTACTTTTGTCCACTCATAATTGACAATGCGCAAATTTTATCCTTCTTTCTTCCTTTGTTTGGCTTTGGTTACCCCTGCCTTTTCACAAAAGCCACATCCCAAACTTATTGTTGGAGTTGTAGTTGACCAAATGCGTTACGACTATTTATTCAAATACTGGGATAAATATAGCCCGAACGGCTTTAAAAAGCTAATCGACCAAGGTGCTTTGTTCAAAAACGCGCATTACAATTACATTCCTACCTTTACTGCACCCGGACATTGCAGTATATACACCGGTGCATTTCCTTCAGTCCATGGAATAGCCGGTAATGAATGGCTTGACCGTAACACCAAAAAATCGGTGTATTGCACCATTGATACTGCCGATGGAACTATTAAACCCATAGGAACTTCAGATAAGAAAATAGGCTCTCATTCTCCTCGCCGCCAACAAGTGTCTACCCTTGGTGACGAACTCCGAATCTTCACTAATTTCCAATCCAAGGTAGTTGGTATTGCCCTCAAAGACCGAAGTGCTATTTTGCCGGCAGGACACAATGCCAATGGAGCATTTTGGCTGGACGGAAGCACTGGTAATTACATCACCAGCTCCTTTTATTTACCCGAATTACCAACCTGGGTTAAAAACTTCAACGAGCGTAAATTGGTTGAATCCTACCTGTCTAAACCCTGGAACACCTTGCTACCCATTGAACAATACACCGAAAGCTTTGCCGACAACAACCGCTACGAAGGCAAACTTGGCAACGAAAGTCTACCGGTTTTTCCACACAATTTGCCCGAAATTCGTAAAAAATCCGGACTTGGAATTATTCGCGAAACCCCGTTTGGCAACACCTTAACCAGAGAAATGGCTATCGCAGCCATTGAAGGTGAAGGATTGGGAAAAGATGAAATAACTGACCTTCTTGCTATCAGTTTTTCGCCTCCTGATTATATTGGTCACCATTTCGGACCTCAATCCATTGAAGTTGAAGATTGCTATCTCCGCCTCGATCTGGAATTGGCTGAACTCCTGAATTACCTTGAAAAAAACATCGGAAAAGATAATTTCCTTCTTTTTCTTACGGCCGACCATGGGGCTGCACAAAATTCCAACTACCTCATCGATCAAAAAATCCCGGCCGGTTATTACAGCGGCAAAACCATTGAAGACAGTTTAACCAATATGTTATCGCGTCGTTATGGACAAGGCGATTGGCTCTTGGGTTTTGAAAATGAACAGGTATACCTCAACCGTCCATTAATGCTGGCCCGCCGAATGAATCCGGATGATGTGGAGAACATTGTAGCCCGTTACCTCGAAACTTTGCCTCATGTATACAAAGCCATGCCTGCACACCAGTTACGCCTGGGAGCTGCAAGTTCAAAAATGGAGCGTTTGGCACAAAATGGCCTTCACCCTACTCGCTCGGGCGATGTGATGGTAATAATGGATTTTGGGTATATGGATTATTCCGAAACAGGAACTACACACGGTACTGCTTTTAGCTACGATACCCAAATTCCAATGTTATTTTACGGAAAAGGAATTAAGCCGGGTTCCTATTACCAGGCTGCCGATATTACCGATATTGCTCCAACTGTTTCTTCCATTGCCAATATTCCGTTTCCGGGTGCCGCAGTTGGAAAATCCCTTGAGATTAAATAATACTATTAGAACCCATTTCATCCGTTTCCTTACTTTCATTTTTTTAAAAATTATGCGGGCCCCCTCCGCCCAATCAGGCAGTTGAGCAAATACAAACAGCAATGCATGGGCGTTCGGGTCACGCTATCGGTTGTAGTCCTCGTAGCACTTGGCTAGCGCCGCGTGCTCCTGTGGGCTACTTACCTCTATCGTCAGTTTGTCTAAAAACCACCTTTAGACGCCATTTTTCGTTTAA
>JAIBAJ010000203.1 GCA_019695265.1 Bacteroidia bacterium
TCGTTGCCCGGGGTGCTTCGAACTTGGCTTTTATCGGTCTGATAATGTAAGTGAAAATCAACTTATCCCAATGGTAAAAATTGAATTCACGATATATAATGATGTTAATGCCGAACAATCAGTTTTTGAGAAACGCCCCGTTCCGTTTGAATCAGGTAAATACCATTTTCAATTCCGGAAACATCAACAACCTCTTTTCCATTTTTTATTTGAAATTGGAGCAAGGTTTTTCCTGTAATATCACAAAGTTTAGCCATTTTATCGGCTGTCTTAATATGAACCAAGTTATTTGCAGGGTTGGGAAACAGGCTTAAACCATTTGCATTTCCATATACAGGTTTAATACCAATTGGCAAACTGTTTACGGCATTGATGGTAATCATTTGTTCGTCAATTTTATACAAATAGGAAGAAGAATCGCAGATGGTTGCAGTGCATCCGGTATTGTCTGTGATGGTCAAGCAAATGGTATAATACCCTGCACTATCATAGGTGTGAGATGGATAAGCTGTCGTATCAGTACTTCCATCGCCCCATGACCATTGGTAAGAAAATGGTGGCATTCCGGAAACATTGGTTACAACCAGCCAACTATGTTCAATGGTATCTGGGATAAGATTGAAGCTTGAATTGGCGCAATTCAAAAAATCACAAGTTGAAAGACTATCAGGGTAGATTGGAGTTCCATTGATACTAAAACAATCTAAGGACGGAGGCGGAGGACAAATAGTTGAACCCCAGCTTGGTTCCAAAAATCCGAAGGTTGAACCTATTCCTTCAATCCAATAAATCTGGTATAGTTCATTGGTAAACAAACGTTTATGGTATTCATTTCCAATTAAAACAGAATCAATTGAAATGACAGTATCTACTCCTCCGCCAATCAAACTACTTTCAGGTGACAGGAATCCATAAATAGTGTCCCCAACCTGAAGGTTAAAATCATACAATACCTGTTCCGTATTTTCGCCAGGAGGAACAACATAGACTTTACGCAAACTACTGTCCTCCCTAAATGAACCTGCATAGTTTCCGGAATCTATCCAGGTTCCATATAAGTTACATTGTCCTCCCGAATGGAAAACATACATAGGGATTTCTAATTTGTGGTAAGATTGTCCTCCAATCAAGGTATCACCAGTCATTTCTAAACTGTAATATCGAAGGTAATAAGTAAAAAAATATGAACAACCCCAGCCTTGGGAAATCGTCCATGCTGCATTCGAATCGGGCATTGAATGATAAACCGATGTTTGTGACTTTGCTGTCAGACTAATAAAACAAAGCACTGAGAGTATAAATTTCTTCATAGTAAATTGCTGAGGTAGAAAATCAATACAATTGTAAGAATAATACAATTGTTCAACAGGAAAAACAAATGAAATAATACTTTTAAACGTTATTATTTGGAATTTAATCAGTTTGTAAACTTAAATATGGCAAATTCATAATTAAACTGCAAACTTCTTCGGTTTCGGTTTTGAGTTTCTAGTACATTTAGTTTTATCAAATAAATTGCCAGAAAATGCCCCAAAAAGGATTAATTAAATTGTTCCAAAAAGGATTTTAGGAGGGGGGCAATGTTTAAGTTTTTACCTGCTGGATTTTGTTCAAAACCGACTTTTAATTCGTTCAATAAATCAGGAATATGTTTTTCAAAGTTTCCGTTTAGCAAGGTATGGAAAGACTTAACGATGGCTTTGTCAAAATGGTCTGCTCCATTCTTTTTCAAAAAGCGTTCGAACGAAATCAAAATATTTTCAACCAGGTCGAAATTTCCCTTATTAAAATGAGCTATCATTTGGAAAACCTGAAGGGTAGTTTGGGTATCAAAGTGCTTTTTTACTTTTAAATTTTGCCTGTAAACTTCAATCCAATGAATAGTAGCAGAATAATCGCGGTACTCTAACATGGCACTTGAAAAAGCCGTAACCAGTGCTAAAAACAAATCGGATCGGATATAGCTCAAAAAGGCTAGCATTTGCTTTTCAGTTTGACGGGACAATTCCATTACAGCTTCCCGGTTTTGCTGCTGATCCAGCCATACCAATTTAAACAAACTAAAATACAGAAACTGGTAAACTTTAGCCTGTTGGTTTTTGAATTTGTGAGCCTCAAGTTCCTGAAGCAAAATGCCAAGCCGATTAAAATTCCCATTGAAATAGGCTGCTGTCATGCTTTGGTTGTAAGCATTAATCAGGGGCAATTGATCGTACGAAATAAAATAACTACCACTTTTACAGATAGCCAACAATTCCTCAGCCTCCTTTTCAGCCTCTGCGCGCATTCCGGCTACAGCGTAAAAATTCAATTTGATGCAGGATCTGTAATGTTTTGCTCTCAGACTTAAAGGTTGAAGGCTTCCACTAATGGCTTCATGGTTAATTATTTCCATGTGCAATTCCTTCAAATTTTTACCAAGTATGGTATAACTTGGTGTCATCAGAATTGCTTGTTGGTAAAGCAATTTTTCATACAGGTGGTAATTTTCCCAAATCAACAGTAGTTCTTCATATTGTTTATTTAATGCTTGAATTTCTTCTACCTGCTTATCACTTGTATTTACTTGCAACCATAGCTTTCTTTTTTGATCAAGCAATTCCATCTGATAGTGGTAAAGTTCATTTTTTTCGGCAAAAGTTAATGCTTTGTTCAATTGCCTGAGGGCATCTTCGGTAAGCCCTCTGCTTACCAACAAATGGAAATTTTCAATAGTCCTGAGCAATCCTATCTGAACTAAATTTTCCTGGTGAAACTGACCTAGGGATTGAAGCAGCGAACTAAATAAATAGTTTTTAGAAAGGTGTAATTTGCTAACAGCCGTTTTAGTCTTTCTGGATAAAATTTCATCATTATCAACCTTCATTTCATCCAAGGCCGAAAAAACCTTCAAATAGCTTGCCG
>JAIBAJ010000204.1 GCA_019695265.1 Bacteroidia bacterium
TTTGCTGAATTTCAAAATGAATGTTTACGAAATCCTGATTTAGATAAAAAGATTGACCTGGAGTTTTCAAAAGAATGTAACTCTAACGAACAATTAATTATTGATTATCGTCTTGGATTCAAGTTTGTAAAAAATGCTTTCCACATCTATTTGAAAATCTCGGACGAAGTGGCCATCGAGAGATTGAAAAAAGCCAATCGAAACTTTGAAACGCATGATACATTACTTCAAAGGAACGATTCATTTAAGAGGCAATTTCTTATATCCTACGGTTTAGACTTTACCCTTCCTAAAAATTACCACCTGGTAGTTGATGTTGAGCAATTTAAGAATGCAGAAGAAATTGTGGATTTTATTATAAACCATTTAAAAAAGTAAATAATGAACACTCAATTAAAAATAGCCTTACTAATCGATGGTGATAATGTGCATTGCATAGCAATTGAGTCGATTTTGTGTGAAATTGAGAAGTTTGGATTAATTGTCACGAAAAGAATTTATGGAGATTGGTCTAAACCCCATTTGGGTTGTTGGAAAGAGCTGGTGAATAGGCATAATATTAAAACAATTCACAAATTTTCTTATAGCAAAGGCAAAAATTCAACTGATTCGGCCTTGATAATTGATGCTATGGATATTTTGCATACCAAGTTGGTTAGTGGGTTTTGCATTGTTTCAAGTGATAGTGATTTTATTGGTTTAGCACAAAGGATTAGGGAGGAAGGTTTATTTGTTATGGGTGCCGGCAAGATTGACACACAAAAAAGTATGGTAGAATCATTTGATCACTTTTATAAAATTTCAAATCCAGTGTCAATAAACCTTGATAATGCTAGTACCCAAAATAAGGAAGAGATATTAAATAAAAAGGAAACTATTTCCAAAGAGACATTACTTCCAATTCCTGAACCTGATTTAATAAAAGCATTTGAAAAGATTAGAGAAAAACACCCCGAAAATGTAACATTAAGCAGGCTTTCAAATGAATTACGAAACCTAATTCCAGGTTTTAATCCTAAAACTTATGGATGTTCGAACTTAAAAAAACTTTACGAGAAAATGAATAAAGTTTTTCAATTAGAATTTTTGGAAGAAAACAGTGATTATAGAGTACAAACAAATTATGGTTTGGGACAATAACTGATATTGCCCAATAATGTATAACGAAAATATGGCTGGAAAAGGAATTATGGTTCCAAAATAACCATTCCATTTCCGGCCATATATTTTAAACAACTACCAAATTTCCCTTATCCAATATCTTTTCCCCAGAAAACCTATAGGCCACTAAGTTCCCACCCTTTGCTACACTATAATCCAAGCAGCAAATATTTGGTTTGAAAAATTGAGGTATGCCCTTTAGCCAATAATGACCGAAAAAAACAATTTTTGAATCTTCATGGTAATAAGCAAAGGAATCCAAGCTGTTTAATTCTAATGGAGTTTCAGTTAAACTTTCAATGTCTTCCATGCTATAGGTTTTATAAGTCATTTTGGTTGGATCCTCCCACCACTTGGTCCTAAATTCATGTCGTTCTGTTCCATCTTTGTCTTTAAATTCTTTTCCAATCGGCAACTTCATTTCTTTTCCTTTCAAGGTTAGATCAACAGCTTTGTAGAGCGGACTTCCTTTTTTGGCTGATTCATAAATGAGTTCATCGGTCAAACAGCCATTGAACAGTTTGTTTTTTAAAAAAGCAATGGTGGTTTCGTCCCAGCAAGCATGAACTGCTCTAAAGTTTTCAGTTTCATAAAAGAGTGGGAGGGATTTAAACCATTCCAAATAATCCTCATATTCAGCTTGCCTGTTATGAAACTGTCTCAGGGTTTCATAATGCTGGATAATATTCTTTATCAAATGTTTCCGCAAATGTCCCCCTTCCGACTCCTGAAAATGGAAACAAAGGGCATTATATTCATGGTTTCCCATTAAGGCAATGGCATTTCCACTTTCTACCATGCTTCTCACAATCTGCAGGGTTTGTGGTATTCGAATACCCCGATCAATATAGTCTCCAATAAAAAAGACTTTTCTTTCTGGATGCGAATAGACACCATTATCCTTCTTGTATCCTAGCTTTAATAATAGTTCTTCCAGTTTGTCGGCATAGCCATGAATATCTCCAATAAAATCGTACATGATTTAGGTATTTATAAATTTCAAGTATAAACTTTTTAAAGTAAAAAGCTTAAATAAAAATTCTCATCACTTGCCTAGCCTCTTAAACGCTATAAAAAGGGGGCTAAAAAGCCAATCCATAAATTAAAATTTCCAGAAATATGGTTAAATGGTATCATGCAGTTTCAATGTTAAATATTTAAGCCTTTAATTCTATTTTTTCAATAAAAATTGCCCCAATTTTAAATTCACCTTCCGTAGCGCCATGGAATTGTAAATGGCTGAAATACAGTTACCTGTGCTATAAATTCTCCGATTTTCAATATAGCTTTCAATATCAATTTCAATAGGGTTTTCAATACCATTTTCAATAAGCGCTTCAATAGCAATGTTCAAACAATTTTCTTGAAAAATGGGTTTTCGTTCGTAAAGGAACAAAAAAAGAAAAAGTGCAGTGCTGTGTAAGCAAAGGAATCTTGAAGGTTTAGCGGTTAAAGAAAATGGAACTATTAGAAATTAGTATACCAACGTTCAATAAACTGTCCCCTTTACCGTCCCCAACAAAATAAAAAACCCTCGTAAGCACAAATCCTACAAGGGTTTCTGTTTTATTGGTGTACCTGGGACGGGAGTTGAACCCGTACAATCGCAATGATTATCCCGACTTTTGTCGGGACGTGTCTACCAATTCCCTT
>JAIBAJ010000205.1 GCA_019695265.1 Bacteroidia bacterium
TCCCCAACTTTTACTCCTACAGTTTGATTTGAACCAATTTCTTTTTCAAATAATTCGAACATTTTAGCTACAAACGGACGGGTAGATTTAACCCAATCTCCATCTTCTACTGCAATTCGAGCATCTGATAGTTTATCAATAGCTTCTTTATATGCAAGAGATTTACCTGTTATACTTCTGTATGCTGCCGGTACTGCTCCCATAGCACCACCAAATACGGCACCTGCAGCCATTTCACCCCAACCTTCTGAAGTCGTTAACCTGGTAGCCATTGCAGAAGGAAGCCCAGTAATGAAATCTCCCCAATCACCACCTTCTTTTGCTTTAGCTTGAATTGCTCCCTGATAAACTTCTTCAAGTCCTTCTGTTACCGTATTCGCAAGTAATTGTTTTGCGGTACTATTTAAAAACCGTTTTTGAAAAGCTTCAATTGTTTCTGAAACAACACCTCCTTTCATTATACCCTTTGCTACCGGATTTAAAAACTGGGCAAACTGGGCCAGGTTGGTTACCCCTAAAAGCATGTTTGCTGCTACGGTTTTATTGAAAGCATCTTTAGCGGTTTTTTCATCAACCCCTTGTTCAATCATTTCTTTGAATAAAGAACCACCTTCCATTCCGGCCTCTGTAAGTGTAGCAACGGTACCGGCTATAATTGATTGAAGCAGTTTTCCCTTTGTTGGTACAAAAAGCCCCTTTGTACTACCACCAGATAGTTGGTCAATTACGATATTAACTGCTGCTTGTCTTGCTGCTGCTGCAGCAATAGCTGTTGCTGCAGTTCCAATACCTCCTGTAAGAACTCCTGCTGCTACTGCAGTACCGGTTAGTGCAACATTAGATGGAAGGGAACGACCCATTATTTTACTGTAATAGTATGGGTTTAATAAATCATCTGCAGAAAACTCACCAAGGTCTTTGCTTACAAAATTTTTGTTTCTTTCAACACGATTCATCCCGGATTTATACCATTCGTCAGCAATATCATCATATCCTAATGCTTTAAATGTTCCGGCAAATGAAGTTTCGATATCTCCTATTCCGGAAAACCATGACTTTTTCCATGATTCCAACCAACCTTCATTACCATAATTGTTTATAGCGTAGTTTTTTTCGTCCCCAGGGGCTGATTCAATTCCTTGTTCAAATGGTTTATTATTTCCCGCAAGATTCTGATACCGTGTTTGCATATCCTGCAATTCCTCGGGTGACATTTCAGATAACGGTTTCTGATTTGGATCTATAGGATCGTTGCGAAAAGTAAAACCCTGGTCATTTGAAAACGGAGAACTGGTATCTTCCGGTGACTGATTTTTTACTATTGGTTGATTAATCTCTGGCATAACTTCAATTACTTTTGTACGAAGTTAGCCACATTTTTTTAAAAGGTATTATTGAATATTAGGAGCATTTTGAATTACCTGTCCGGGAAGCCTGTTTTGTGAAGCAATATCCCCTTTCCATTGACCATTACCGTCTTGTCCATATGTTATTGAACCAATGGTTGCTGCATTTCTATTTAAGTCAACAGGTACCCAAACTTCAACAAATCCTTTTTCAATTTGATTGGCCATCATTGAGTTTCCGGTACTTTTTGCATAATTTAAAAGAACATCTTCATTTTGATCGGTTATTGGAATCCTCATAGATAAGCCTTTTCCCATTAAGCTTTTTGGTTGGCCATTGGCAAGAAGTTGGTTTCCGTCTGTTTTTAGCTTTCCTGTTCTGGGATTATAAATAGGAGATTCAGTATAACTTACTGGATAAACAACCTGATTTCTTAAAACGGCCATAACTTCGGGAGGGAAGAAAGAATCATAACCTACCGGACTAATATTAACCGCATCTGATAGAGTATATGCAATTTGCCCATTGTCGTCTTTGGTTTTAACAAGACCTTTTGCGGTAGCAAGCCGATCAATTAATTCTGGAATATATCTTCGTCTAATTGTAGTATTAATAGAACCTCCGGGGCTACCAAATTGATTAGGTGAACCGGTAATCGTTACATTTTCTGATACTGGATCAACAGATTCTATTACTCCTTTCCAGTCAATATTCATGTTGTTATAAGCATTTTGTTGTGCTCTATAAGCACCAATAGCTGCCTGAGTTTGTACATCCGGAAGAATTTTAGGAATTCCGTTTCCGGTCCGATATTGTTCTGAATATTGCTCAATTAGCTTTGATTTAATTTGGTGTGGAACATTTTCACCTTCAAGAATATTTGCATACTCTAATGGAGAATAATCAATACGCTGAGTTGCTGTTTCGTCTTTTTTAGCCGGGAACCAGGATGGATTAACTCCTTTCCATGCATAATGTCCTTCATATCCTATTCGATTAATAAGACCTTTATCAAACATATCCATTGCTTCAGATAATTCATATCCATCAGAAGTTCTCATTCCGTATATTCTTCCTTCTTTTTTTGCTTGCTGAATCGTAGCAAAATCAACTTGGTTTCTAATTCCATTACCTAATTCTTCTGAAGTCATTAGGTCATTTCTAAAAGACAATAGTTTCTCGTAACCTCCATTATTTAAAAAAGATTGAATACTTTCATGCTTTCCCATGTCAGCAATGAGTTCATTTTTCTTTTTTTCATACAACCGTTTAAACCTTATTTGGTCCTGTGGCAATAAATCAAACTTGTTTGTTTCGGAAAGCGTTTTAAATATTTCTTGTTGTGCTGATTTTTCAGCCTGAATGTATTTTGTTTTTTTCTGAACGGCAGATAAAAGATTCTGCATTTCATTATCACGAACTTTACCCCATTGTTCAATAGGCATGGTTG
>JAIBAJ010000206.1 GCA_019695265.1 Bacteroidia bacterium
TTTTTCCAATCTAAACCTCTAAATATTGTTACTCCCCAATTGCCATCAGAGTTTCCACCAGAATAGTTTATTTCAAAAATCGACTCAGCAGAATTTTCATTAGCATTGTCCCACAAGGAGTTATAATCTGGTAACAGCGTATAACCTCCAGCTATTACATCATCACAATATTTTTTAACAGATGTCCAATCTGGTGAAGGTTGTGCAGCAGCAACCTTTGCTAACATCACATTTACTGCACCAGTTGTAGCATAACCTTTATGAATATTGGTTGATTTAACATTCGCTAATGCAAACTTCAAATCTTCATTGATTCGTTTATAAACTTCTTCTTTTGAATTTCGTGCTGGAAATAATAATGGATAAATTACTGGCAATTTTTCTGCACTTATGGTTTGAACATCCAATAAAATCAAAGGAACATCACCCCAAAGTTGAACTAATTGGAAATACATAAATGCACGAATAAAGGATGCTTCCCCTTTTATTTCATTTTTTCTAGTTGATGTCAAAGATGCATCGGTTACCGAATCTGCATTATTGATCACTTTATTACATTTTCCAATAGTTGCATATAAATACCTCCAATCTCTACTGACATTTGAGTTTGTGGCATCTAATTTCAAATTGTCGATTTGGAAATTTGCAGGATTGTCACCTCCTGCATAGGCATCATCAGATTGTGCATCACCATTCACGAAATAATCTAACTGATAATACTCATTTTTAAAGTCTCCATAAGCTCCTGCCAAAGCAGCTTCAAGTTCTGAAGCGTTTTTGAAAGCTACGGATGAAGAATTTGTTTCAACTGCAATTCCATTAGAAACTGGCTCAGTATCCAAATATTTTGAACAGGAAGCCAATGATATTATTGATAGTAGAAATATATAATTTAATTTTTTCATTTTAATATTATTTTTATGGTGTATGACTAAAATTCAACATTTGCTCCTAAAATAACCGATACAGATTGAGGATAAGTTCCATAATCTACTCCTAATGCTGTTGCACTATTTCCAAAGGCATTTACTTCAGGATCAAAACCTGAATATTTGGTAAATGTTAAGATATTCTGTGCAGTTGCATAAACCGATAATTTTTTAATAGCCTTAATTTTCTCCATATTAAAATCGTATGATAAGGTAACAGACTTTAACCGAATATAAGAACCATCTTCGATAAATCTTGAAGAATTATATACATTGTATAAATTTCCATTAGTTATTACTTTAGGAATATCAGTATTCCTATTAGTTGTTGTCCATCTTCTCAAAACAGCTGTAGATTGATTTTTACTATCAAACATTCCTTCCAAATCAATTCTAGTAGCATTATAAATATCATTACCATAGCTTCCTTGGAAAAACAAATCAAGTCGGAATCTTTTATAGGTGAAATTGTTTGTAAATCCAAATGTAAATAACGGTTGACCATTGCCTATGATTGTTCTATCACCTGGATCAAATATTCCATTATTATTTATATCTTTATATTTCATATTTCCAGTTTCAGGATCTACTCCTTCTGAAACATATCCGAAAAATGATCCTAATGGATAACCTTCTTTTACTATTGCAACATCTTGATTATTGCTATAAATACCTCCAAAATAGTAAATATGGGTATAATTTAATGTTTTTACCTCATTTTTATTAAATGAAATATTAAAATCACTATTCCATTTGAAATTTCCAACAAGATTAGCTGTTGATAAATTAATGTCAATTCCTCTATTATTGATTGTTCCAGCATTCGTTTGAATATGATTGATTGGCAAAGTACTCGGCAACTGTACATCTAATAGGACATCTGAAGTGTTTTTGTTATAATAATCTACTGCCAATTGTAATCTTGATTTGAACATTGTCAAGTCAAAACCAATGTTGGTTTGAGCAGTAGTTTCCCACTTAAGGTCAGGATTTCCATAAGATGTTTGAACTGCTGCTGGACCAGATAATGGATTGGTAGGAGTTCTTCTATAATATGTAATTAGACCAAATTTAGCAAACGGATCAATACCTTCTTGATTTCCATTCAATCCCCAACCGACTCTTAATTTTAAATCATCTAAATATTTGATATTTTTCATGAACTTTTCTTCAGAAATTCTCCAGCCAGCCGAAACTGCTGGCATAGTTCCCCAAGGATTTGCAAGTTTGGATGATCCATCTCTTCTAAAGCTTGCTGTAAGCAAATAAGTACTTTTATAGTCATAAGTAAGTCTTCCAAAAAATGAAACAATATTCCAAGGATAAAAATAAGTATTACCACTTATTATATTGGCTGCATTCAAAGTTCTTACTTTAGTATCATTTGGGAAATCTGTTCCATATAAATCTGCAATACTTTTCTTTTCTGATTGAAGACTAGATCCCACTAAAAAAGAATAATTATGATTACCTCTAGATGCTTTATATAATAAGGTGTTTTCCCAAAGCCATAAATTTTTATTAGTCCTATTTGCCTGACCAATTCCATTTTGGCTTCTGCCATATGTTGTTTTAAATGGATCTAAATAGTAATTCCATTCATGATTATTAAGATCCAAAGCGATATTCGATTTTGCTACTAAACCCTCAATAATTGTGGCTTCTGCACTAAAATTACCAAATAATCTAGTATCTGTCACTAATTGGTCCGGACCTTGCATATAAGCAACTGGGTTTTCCCAAGATGGTTGGAACGGATTTGGGTCGAACCAACCGCTACCATCTGATTTGTATATTTTAAGAAAAGGGGGAGTATTCAAAGCACTCATGATTACACCACCTCTTCCAGAACTTGCATT
>JAIBAJ010000207.1 GCA_019695265.1 Bacteroidia bacterium
GGAATGGGCTACCTTGGGAGAAACCTTTGAAGCCTTTCAAAACTGGCAAGTTCAAACCGGAATGGATTACAGCCAATGGAGCTGCGGACAATACGCTACTTCTTTGGAAGAAAACAACCAGGAAGAAGAAGGATTAACCGTTTATCCAAATCCTTTTTCAAGTCTGTTGCAAGTGAAATGGGAAGGAAAGCAACCTGTAAACACCATTGAACTTTACAACAGCTTAGGCCAACGTGTTTACAATATGGAATGCGAAGGAAAAAATCAAGCAAGTATTTCGTCGAATCAACTTCCCAGCGGATTATACCTTATATACTTGCGATCAGGACAGACCATAGTGAATTGGAAAAAAGTATTATTGGAAAAATAATTCCAATTGCCAATCGGCAGCAGTTCAACCGTGTTTCGCCATCATTTGCCTAATACCGATAGCAAATTTGTATTAGTACAATTAGGCTATGCACTAATTTACCAAAACAGCTTTAGAATCGGCATTAACCAATGTTATTAACAGCTTTTGCATTAGCCTTTACCAAGGTAAATTTCAAAATAGCTTTTAGCTTAGTTCTCCCGTAACACTGGCAAAACAAGCAACCTTTCCGACCAATATGGCATTGCGAATTGGTTGGAAAAGAATAGTTGCCTGGGGTTTGCACCCTCGGGCAACGATAGAGGCAAGTAGCCCACAGGGCACCTACGGCGATAGCCTAGGGGGCCGAGGACTACAGCCGATAGCGTGACCCGAGCCCGTTATGCAAGGATTTGGATTAGCAGATAAATTGGTGGGCGAAGGGGGCCCGCCAAACAATACATTGAATAATACTAAACTAAAAAAAGAGGCTGTAAAACCATTGGAAACTAGCCACCAATAAGGCGTTTCACCTTAGGATCGGTTTCTTTGGAACGGATTTCGCTCATGGCATCATCTATTTTTTTCAGTTGTTGTTTTAACTCCTCCATTACGGCTGCATCGCCCGGATTGCCGAGGCCTTTGGATGCGAGGGAATTAATTTCATCTATACGAGCTTGGGTTTTGAGACCGATTTCGCTAATTGCCTGAATACCAGCCAAGCGAATAAACCAAGCGGATTCTTTGATAGCGATGTTTTGCAACAAGGGCATTATTTCTTTTACAAGTGCTGTTTCCTGATTTCCGGCATATCGACCTATGAGAGCGATTAAGGCATATTTAGCATTGTTTTCGGTAATGGTTTTATAGGCGTTTTGGAAAAAAGCCAAGTCGGATTTACCACCTTTATCGGATAGAATTAAGGCAATATCCAACATTAAGCTACCCCGGGCTGAAGGAGCGAGTTTTCTGGCCATTTCTAAACCTTCGTTGTTGCTAAGTTCATTAATAGCCGACAAGGCGCCACCTATCACCAGGTAAGATTGGTCATTAGAGGCCACTTCTTTAAAGAAATCGAGTGATTCCTGACCTTTGAAATAATCGGCCATTTTTTTCACAGCGGCGTTTCTTACCGAAGATTTAGAATCGGTTTTGGCTATGTCCATTAATACTTTTTTGTATTCGTCGGAGTTAACAAAAAGCGAAGGTTTGGTATTTCTAAGTGCAACTAAGCGAACGGAATAGTGTTTATCTTTTAGTGCCAGGAGGATAGTGGATTTAGCGTCGGCCTCTTCCAGGTGGCTGCTCAGTTGGTTGATGGCCTCGAGACGGTCCAAGAGTAAGGGACAACGTTTGTATTGAGTAACGTAATCGGAGCTGGATTTTTTCTCTGATTTAACTGCCAACAATTGCTTTTCTGCATCTACATTGACCAATACCGGTTTTTCTTTTACATCCATTGAAATGGTTTCTTTGGTATCGGTAAACCATATTCGTTTGCGTTCTTTTCCGGTTGGGTAATAAATATCTACATCGAGTGGTAGTGTGTACAGGGCGTTTTCCTGAATGTTTTGTTTTTGAATGAGGGTAACTTGGACCTTTTTAGCCAGGCTATCGTATTCGGTTTGGATTTCTACTACCGGATGACCTTTGGCCAGGAACCACTGATTAAAAAACCAATTTAAGTCTTCGCCGCATACTTTTTCCATAGCCAGGCGAAGGTTATGAATTTCTACGCTTTGGAATTTGTTTTCGGAGAGGTACACTTTCAGGCCTTCGAAAAATGCTTCATCGCCCAGGTATTTTCGCAACATGTGTAGCACCCGACCGCCTTTGGCATAGGAATGCATATCGAACATGTCTTCCTTATCGTCGTAGTAGAAGCGAATCAGATTTTCTTTTTTCTGAGCGCTTTCGGCCAGGTACTTTTTCAGGTCGAGTTGACCATGGTAGTCGGCTTCTTCGCGTCCGGCGTCGTGTTCCAGCCACAGGTATTCACCATAGGTAGCGAAACTTTCATTGAGAGGCAGGTTACTCCAGCTTTCGCAGGTTACGAGGTCGCCAAACCATTGGTGAAAAAGTTCGTGTGCTACAGTGGTTTCATTGTCCCCATCGAGCATTTCCCGTTCGGTTTGGTTAAAGAAATCGCCATGAATTACGGCGGTAGTATTTTCCATTGCACCGCTAACGTAGTCGCGCACAATGACTTGACTAAACTTCTCCCAGGGATAATCAACACCCAGGCGTTTGGAATAGAATTCGAGCATAGCCGGAGTTTTTCCAAAAATACGTTTGGTATAAGGTTTATATTCCGGTTCCATGTAGTAATTCACTTCCAGGTCTCTCCATTTATCCTTCACAATATTCCATTTACCTACGGCCATCATAGAAAGGTAAGGGGCGGCGGGCAGAGTTTGTTTCCAGCAATCGGTG
>JAIBAJ010000208.1 GCA_019695265.1 Bacteroidia bacterium
GCTTTAGCTAATTTCACTGTTGATTATTTGCCAAGCTGCGATGGAATTGCTGCTAGAGTATTTAATAATAGTCAACAGGCTGATAGTTACATCTGGAATTTTGGAGATGGGGATAGTACTCAAACTGATTTTAATCCGGTACATTTCTATCCTTACGGACCAGGTGGTATCATAACTCTAATTGCAGTTGCCAACAATGGATGTAACGATACGCTTTCAATTGATAGCAGTAGTGTAGTTTTTAGCGATAACTATGTTTTGGAAATGCCCAATGCAATAAGTCCAAATAACGATGGAAATAACGATGTGTTAATTCCAAAGGATTTGGGTTGGTTTATCGATTGTTTCACCTTAAAGGTGTTTAACAGGTGGGGGCAATTAATTTTTGAAAGCCAACGTCCGGGTCAGGCTTGGGATGGTTTCACTAAATCAGGTAACAAAGCAGCACAGGGTATTTACTATTACTTCGTCAATATCAAAGGATTAGAAAAGTCTGGATTTGTTGAAGTATTCTATTAATAACCGTTAGAAAAAAATAGAAAGCGTAGTTAGATAACTACGCTTTTTTTTTGGAATTTTGAAAACCAATAAACGAGGAAGATGTTCAATAAAATAGTAATAGCCAATCGGGGTGAAATTGCCTGTAGAATTATTAAGGCGTGTAAAAAATTAGGTATTTATACCGTTGCTGTTTATTCCGATTCGGATCGAAATGCTTTACATGTTAGATTGGCAGATGAAGCGATTTATCTGGGAGGTTCCCAACCGTCCGATAGTTATTTAGTGAAGGAAAGGATTATTGAAGCGGCAAAAATTACCGGTGCGGAAGCTATTCATCCGGGTTATGGCTTTTTAAGTGAAAAAGCAGATTTCGCCGAAATGTGTGAAGCCAACGGTATTCAGTTTGTTGGACCTAAATCGGAGGTTATTCGATTGTTAGGCCCCAAAATCCAGGCTAAGTTGGAGGCTATTAAGGCTGGCGTTCCGGTAGTTCCGGGTTATGAAGGCGATGATCAATCATTACAGGTTTTTGCTGAACATGCGCAAAAAATTGGTTTTCCGGTTTTGTTGAAAGCCTCAGCAGGTGGAGGAGGAAGGGGAATGCGCATTGTTCGTGAACCAAATGAGTTGAAAGATGCATTTGAATCAGCTAAACGAGAAGCTGAATCTGCCTTTGGTGATGGAAAACTATTGTTGGAGAAGTACTTTGAAAGCGCCAAGCATATCGAAGTGCAGGTTTTCGGTGATAACCACGGAAATTATATTCACTTGTTTGAACGCGAATGCTCTGTTCAAAGAAGATACCAAAAGATTATCGAAGAAAGCCCTTCTCCCTCTTTAAGTCAAAGCCAAAGAGAGGCTATTTGTGAATCTGCAAGAGCATTGGCAGCCTCCGTAGGATATAACAACGCCGGAACAGTTGAGTTTTTATTTGCTCCCGATGGCTCCTTTTATTTCCTGGAGGTTAATACCCGATTGCAAGTTGAACATCCGGTTACCGAAGAGGTAACTCAAACCGATTTGGTCGAATTACAAATTCGGGTGGCAGCCGGACAACGTCTGACGGATTGGATTGGTGATCTTACACAGTATGGTTGGGCAATTGAATGTCGAATCTGTGCAGAAGACCCCTCCAATAATTTCTTTCCTTCTACAGGTAAAATAGGACTATGGGGAACTGAAAATGCAGCCTTGAGGCTTGAAACCGGTATAGAATCCGGCTCAGAAATCAGTATTTATTATGATAGTATGTTAGCCAAATTTGTTGTTTGGGGCGAAACTAGGGAAGACGCTATTCGGAAAATGAAGTACCAACTTGGAACCTTTCCAATTTCAGGTATTAAGTTGAATACCGATTTGTTGTCATCTATTTTGACTCATCAGGATTTTATAGAAAATAAGGTAGATACGAAATGGATTGAACGCAAGCAATCCGAATTAACTTTAAGTAAATCTGATCATTGGTCTAAATTGGCTTCTTATGTCGCTACTAAAGCATTGCTCGATAACCAATTTGATTTGTCGTATGATGGCAGCTTAAGGGGTTGGAGAAATTCTTTTTATCAAAACCAATGGAAGGATGTTGATGTAAATGGAAATTGCATTCGGGTGGAATACCGCCATGAATCCGATGGGAGTATCGCTGTAAAGTCAGACGATGAAATGTTAGCCTTGAGTACACAGGAGGGAGCTGGAAATCAAACATTTGTTCAATTGGGGAATCGCAGTTTCAGTGTTTTTGTTCGCCAAGAATCCAATAATGAAATTCATGTTTGGCTAAATGGTGTAGGCGGTTTTGTATGTAAATTCTTACCACGTTTTGTTGAAACTGAATCGGATCAACAAGGAAGTTACACCTGTCCAATGCCGGGTGAAATAGTTAAAATTCTTGTTCAACCGGGAGAGAAGGTTGAAGCCGGACAACGTTTATTGATATTGAGTTCAATGAAAATGGAAAGCAGTATTGAAGCGCTGGAAGCCGGTGTTGTAAAGGAAATTTTTGTTGAAGAAAAACAGTTTGTTGAGGCTGGGAAGGAACTACTCAGTATGGAAGATGTTATCCAAAGCTAAAATATCCTTGATTCGTTCGCTGGAGGAAAAGAAATTCCGGCAAAAGGAATCACTTTTCGTAGTTGAAGGCGAAAAAATGTTGTTGGAATTGAGCCAATCCGGTTGGTCGTTTCAGCAAGTTTTTCTTACACAGGCATTTTTAGAAAAACATCCTGGAAAATTTCCTTCAGCAGCGTTGATTTCAGAGGAAGAATTGAAGAAGATTTCTTT
>JAIBAJ010000209.1 GCA_019695265.1 Bacteroidia bacterium
CCCAAACAGAGTTGCAAGTTCAAAAATGTTGCACTTGCGGTTGGGTCAGGCTTTCGTCGCTACTCCTCACCCCGAAAATATTCGGGGTTGTGGGGTAGCATCCTCAATCCTTGCCCGGACGCTCCGCATAACATTTTCAATCCATTTTCTTTTTCGCCCGTAACTGCGTTTGGTGAAGCTTGGTTTTTGAAATTTATGGCATAAATTTCATGATTTAGAAATCCAAAATTGTATCCTTAATTTTTCATGAAAGCATTACTTTTGTCCCAATGAGCAAAAGCCGTCAAGAAATTTCAGGGTTTTATGATAAGTATGCAACCCAGCAAGCCGAAGTAGGTGTCAATATTCGTCACCGTACTATTATCAAACGATTGAAGGGACTAGGATTAAACAGTCAATCCAATGTATTGGAAATTGGTTGTGGTATAGGTACTTTAACCGGTTTATTGGCTGCAAAAGCAGGTAAAGTGTTAGCTGTAGATATAAGTCCGGAAAGTATTGAACGAGCCAAGCAACGCTTAAGTAAATTCTCCAATTTAAGTTTGATGGTCAGCGACATGAGTGATTTTGTTTCTCAGCAAAAATTTGATTTGGTGGTATTACCTGATGTTTTGGAGCATATTCCGGTGGAGCAACATGCTGCATTGTTTAAAACCATTGCAAGTGTGTTACATGACAATGGTAGGGTTTGTATAAACATTCCTGATCCATATTATTTGGATTGGGTTCGTGTTAATCGTCCTGAATTGCTGCAAATAATAGATCAAAGTCTTTATGCTGATATACTTGTTCCAACCATTTATTCCTCTGGATTGGTCCTGCAAAAGTTTGAACGTTATGCTCTTTCAATGGATTCGGAAGATTATGAATGGCTTGAATTAGTTAAGCGGCCGGCACGAACTACCTACAAGAAAAAGGAATACCTCACTGCTGCTATGGATGAGGTGAAAGCAAGAATTTAATCGGGAATAATTGTTTGAAACAAAGTGGACTATTTCTAGATAGTAAGTCACGAAAGTTTAATAAATCTTGGGAAAAAAGGGTTCAAAAAAAAGGCCCGGATTGGTATAGTCCGGGCCTTTTCTTTGGGGGTTGAAGCGTATTATTCCTTTACAAATTTGGTAGAGGCTTGCCAGTTTCCATTGATTGCTTTTACAATATACATTCCTTTGGAAAGGTTACCAATATATATATCTTCTGCCTTGGAATCTTCTTGAATTAATTTACCATTTAAATCCAGAATTTGAATCGTTTCAATCTTTTTGCCTTTAAAATTGGCTGAAATGAAATTTCCGGATGGGTTTGGAACTACCAACAATCTTTCTGCAACTGAATTGGGAGAACTAGGTTGAATTAAATTCGTTCCTATTCCATTGCAATCAACGTATAGTTCAAAGTTATCGATAAAATAAATAGCATAATTGTTTGGGTTGGCTTCTGGATTAACGATGGTTCGATTCGTGTTGGCATCATTTCTGAAATTACCGATTGTAATGTAATTTAATACTTCAGTAGGGGTAAATGAAAATGTATACTGTACCCAAGAAGTATCTGAAATTTGATTGGTTACTTCAAACTGAGGGTTAGCATTAATTAATTGATAATCTACTTGTGTTAATGCAGAATCTGTAAAAGCTATACCTAATCCATCAGTAACATATTTGCAAATATTGTTAACTCCATTTGTTACCCAAAATGAACCGGTGTACGTAACATCAGGAACCAACGGATAAAGTAATTTTGCTGAAACATATTCCCTGAAATCTGAATAGTTTTGATTATAGGTCGCTAGGCATATCATTCCATCTCCGGATTGTGGGCTAACTTCTGCCCATCCACAAAATGGGGGAGCATAACCATTCGAACCACAAACATTAAAGTAATCGGGCGACCCCCAAAGTCCTTGGGTATAATGGTTGTTTGGGTTAGTCCAGTTATAACAACGGTTAATTTGGGAATTCGAATTTGGACATACCGTAGCGGAATCCAAATTCCCATTTATGATTAGGTTGGTTTGGGCATGACTCGAATAAAATCCAACTGCCAAGATACAAAGGGTTAAGAGTTTTTTCATTTAAAAATTTGGCACTAATATATTGAATAATATAATTAGACTGATTGCTGCCTTAAAATTTGTTCAGAATGGAGGTTTTATAGGTTTATATTTAATTCTATATTATGTTAATATTGGAAATTAATAAGATTAATATTTGCCATATTTATTAAAATGGAATTATTCTTTGATAAGTTTTAATCCATTGCTGGAATAAGGGTTTGATTTGGTTGAAAAACATACCAGGATTTAAACTAGAAATATCTATTAATTTGGATGAATTGTCTAGTTCAAAATTAACCTGAATTGGACCCAGTACAACCTTTCTAACAATATCACTAATCCAAAATTCATCCGATTGTTTTCCCTGTTTACTGCTCATCAACTGAATTTGATTCCTGGATGGATTGGGGAAAACATCATCTTCATTTCCTTCACAATAAAAAACAAAAAAACCCTGCAAATAAAAATTTACAGGGCTTCTTACTTCGTACCCAGAGCCGGAGTCGAACCGGCACGAGTGTTACCTCATTGGTGTTTGAGACCAACGCGTCTACCGATTCCGCCATCT
>JAIBAJ010000210.1 GCA_019695265.1 Bacteroidia bacterium
TACATCTTCATTGCCGTCATTGATAAGTGCATGAGTTACATTCATCGGTGCGGTAAATGTTTCACCGGGTATGCGCTTGTGTTTTTCTTTACCAACAACAAATGTTGGATTACCTTGCTTAACTAACCAATACTCATCAAAATATTTGTGGTAATGTGCAGGAACAGATTTACCAGCACGAAGACAACTTTCCATTTTAAAAACAGTATCGTCAAAATACTTTGGGTGAAAATAGTTGCCGCCAAACCAGGGAATTTCTCTTAGAATATCAACCTTCATGTTGTGTAATTTTTGCAGTTAAATTTTAATTTTGAATTGTTTTGTCTGTTCATTTCTTGCAATCAGTTTCAAGTTAGCACTGCCGCTTAGCATGACGCATAACCTTTGTATTTGCGAAGCACTATCACTTATGTACCAAATTTACCGGCTTTACGAAGCGTAATCTTGTTCAGGAAAATAAATCCATCCAAAGACTTTCTACTTAAATTCAGAAAATCGAAAAAGTCTACAACCAAAATCACGCTCAAAACCTTAAATTTCTTTCTGAAATATACTAAGCTTCATTCAACCTTCCAAACAGGGACAGCAATCTCCTTTAAAAATCCATTAACCTAATACCCCAATCCCCCATAAGACTTTGCTATTCTCGATGGAATCTTAAGCGTCATTACTTCTGTCCAATGGATCCATAGGCTGTAGTATGATTCCGACGGGAATTGACTTTACAAGTTGGGGATTGAATTCTTGACGCCACTGACAACAACTAGAAACAATCGGGTCCACTATTAACGTAAAAAGTCTATTTCTCCGCAACGTATACTTTCTCTATCTTCCGGCAAGATGAGCCTTTAATGGCGGACTAAAGCCGCACTATTCAATAGCAAAGAAATTGGGAATTCTTTTGGAGCGGTGTTATCTTTTCACTTATAAGGTTGAGTCTTTATTGTTTGATGAATTTTAGACTTGTATTGTTTTTTTTTGTCATTATTAGTAAATAATACACACCGGAAGATAAATCTGAAACGTCAATCTGAGAATTCTCTAAGAATCCTGTTTTGCTTACAATTCCAAATGCAGATACTATTCTAAATGAAACTAACGTTACATTTTTTGTGTTTGAAGAAATTTGAAGGACATTACTAACAGGATTAGGTGTGATAGAAAAGTCTTGAGTCAATTCCTTGATTTGAGTTGAGAAATCGAAGACCGCAGAAGTCGCCTCGCATCCATTGGAGTCAACTGTTATTACTGAATATAACCCATCTATCATAGTTATTAAATTTTGATCAGTAGCACCTTGAATACTATCACCATAAAATAACCACTGATAGGAGTAGGCTGAGGAGCATTGTAAAGTGTCAAATGACCTAGTGATAATGGGCACTTGTGGTACTGCTATTCGAATGAAATTTGGTTTTTCAATTGTATCAGTTCCGTAGGTATTTGTAACAATTAAGGTGACGTCAAATTGACCAGGTGTAGAAAAACAAATATTAGTTGGATTTTGATCTGTAGAAGTCGGGGGGGATCCTCCGCTAAAACTCCAAGACCATGTAAGTGGGTTGTTTGAAGATAGATCCATAAAATCAATACATGTAGAATTGCAAAAAACTGAATCACTTGAAATGAAATTTGCTTCAGGCCGATTGATCATTAAAGTGTCCGGTCCGAGTTCCCAGAAATCTTGTAACAAATTTGGACTATCCCAGCCTGTTCCCAGGTAACCATAACCACCAATGGAAAAACCAACAGCCCCATTCCTTGCGAGACCTGGAAACAATGTAATTTGTGTCCAGGTATTTTGCAAAGGATTAAATTCCCAAAAATCTTGGTAGTTAACCCCTATATGAGCTCCGGCGCCAAGGTAACCCATGTTTCCAACAGAAAATCCGGTCGCAAGATCTCTTGCAGATCCTCCAAAGCTATTTTTTTGATTCCATGAATTGCTTGCAGGGTCGTATTCCCAAAAATCTGTTTGATCTATTCCGTCATAACCTGTTCCAACGTAACCTTTAGATAATATGGAAAAACCAACAGCTCCGTAGCGTGCAGTCCCCGGGAAATCTAATTTTTGAGTCCAAGTATCATTGACAGGATCGTATTCCCATAAATCCTGGAAACTACTTAACCCATTTTTACCTGTAGCGATATAACCCTTGTTGCCAATTGAAAATCCAACCGCTTCACATCTAGCCGGCCCCGGCAGACTCGCCTTTTGCGTCCAAAGATTATTTGAAGGATCATATTCCCAAAAATCTTGGAAGTACATTCCTGCATTATATCCGGTTCCCACATACCCTTTAGTGCCAATTGAGAATGCAATAGCTGTAACCCTAGGGCCACCTGGAAAAGATGCCTTTTGACTCCATTGATTGCTTGTTTGATTCCATTCCCATAATTCAGTGTTTTGATTATCCCCCGTTGTGATATATCCATTATTCCCTATCGAAAAACCAGCTCCATAACCAATTGCTCCTCCGCCATAATTGGATTTTTGAGTCCATGTGGCCTGAGATAAAAGTTTTTGAGTAGTACAAAAACACATAAGAAAAATAATGACCCTTTTCATAGTTGGTTGTTTAGAGTAGTGAAATTTATTCTTTAATAAAAAAAATTTAAGCA
>JAIBAJ010000211.1 GCA_019695265.1 Bacteroidia bacterium
AAACGTATGCATTTACATTACAAAAGAAAATTCATTTGCACTTCCCTATTTCTGCTGGTTAATATTTTCGGCTTTAAAGCTAATGCGCAACAAAGCGTTTTTGGAAGAATTACAACAACGGATTCACTTGATTTAAGTACCGCAGTAATATCAGCATATCGAACAAATTCATCTATAATGATAAAAAGCGGATTAGTTGCCAATACAGGTAAATACTTATTAGACATACACTCAACCGGTTGGCATTATTTGACTATTTCAATTCCAGGTTTTAAGGAATATGCAACGGATTCCTTTCTGATGGATTCCCTAAAAAATTCTAAAGTGGAAAAGAATATAGTTATTCCACGATTAGACAGTATTAAAAACACTTCAGTTGAAATTGTAGTGGCTCTGCCATTTGTTCAGAAGAAAATTGATAAATTGGTTGTTAATCCGGATGCCCTGTTAACCAACACAGGATTAACAGTACTAGAAATATTGGAGAAATCACCCGGAATCATGGTAGATGTAAATGGCAACATTTCTTTAAATGGCAAATCCGGAGTGCTGGTTATGATAGATGGCAAACCTACTTATTTAAGCAGCGCAGATTTAGCGACCTACCTAAAAACAATTCCCTCTGCACAAATTGCAACCATGGAAATCTACTCAAATCCACCAGCCAAATTTGATGCATCAGGTAGTGCCGGAATTATTAACATTATCTTTAAAAAAAATATTGACCAGGGATTCAATACTGCGGTTTCCTGTTCTTATGGTCAAGGCAGGTACAGTAGAAATAACAATGCTTTAATATTTAATTTCCGCCATAAAAAAATAAATTTATATTCCAATCTATCTTATTCAAACAATGGGAACTACCAGGATTTAACCATTACAAGGCGTTATTTTAATTCATCAGGAAGTTTGGCATCAGCCTTTGATCAAAACAACTACATTAAAAAGCGCGACAAAGGCGTTAATACAAAAATAGGTTTGGATTATTATGCCAATAAAAAGTCAACTTTCGGTTTGGTATTGACTGGCTTTGAAAATAGAAATTTGCATAACTCTAGAAACGGATCTGTTATAAGCGATGAACTCTTGGAACCAATTACTAAAGTGCTGTCTTTGAATCCATCTGTTAAACAAATGCAGAATTATAGTGCCAGTGCAAACTACGCCTATTCTATAGATACCACGGGAAAAGAATTAATTACTAATTTTGATTTTTTAAATTTTAATTCAAATCAAACACAATCGCTGCAGACCAAAATGTTGGATGCAGTTGGAAATCCAATATCCAATTCCACATTAAATAGCGATTTACCATCCACTATAAAAATCACAACTTTTAAAACCGATTATACTAATCCTTTGAAAAAGAAAGCTAATTGGAACACAGGATATAAGTATAGTAATGTTACTACAACCAATAATGCACTATTCTCAAATGTGGATGGCAGCGGTGCAAGTATTAATAATGATACGTTTTCCAACAAATTCAACTACACCGAAAAAATCCATGCCGGTTATTTTAACCTAACTAAACAATGGAGTAAATTAACTTTACAAACCGGAATTAGATTAGAAGATGCTTTAATTAAAGGTATTCAATTTGGCAATTCTTATCACCATGATTCCAGCATTTACCGACGTTTTACCAATTTGTTTCCTACTGTGTATATGATGTATAATTTAGATACTACCGGAAACCATGTATTTAATACCAGTTTTGGTAGAAGAATAGAACGGCCTGATTATAAGGACCTTAACCCTTTCACTTATCCTATGGATAAATTTACATTGTATTCAGGAAATCCATTTTTACAACCTACTTTCAGCAATAATTTTGAAATTTCCTATACTTATAAAAATAGAATTACCACCAGTATAGTGGGAGGATATTTTAAAAATGTAGTGCAAGAAACCATTGAACAAAAACCTGGTTTTTTCTATAGCAGACCGGGAAATATTGGAAAACAATTCACCTATGGCATCAGTATTAATGCGATGTTACCAATCAAAAAATGGTGGAATATCAACTGCTATACAGAGTTAATGTACAATGACTTTGTGGCAAACTTGTACAATCAAAATTTACACAATCAAGGTACCTATTGGTATTTTAGCCCTGCTTCTCAAATTACCATCAAGAAAAAATGGAACACAGAATTGACTTTTACCTACCAATCCAAAGTATCCGTTGCACAATTCGTCACAATACCTTTTTGGCATATTCGTGCAGGAGTTGGTCGCAAAATTTTAAATAATTATGGAAGCATAAAACTTCAAATAAGTGATGTGTTTTATTCTCAACAATTAGGTGGTGAAATTTTGGCTATAGGTCAAAGTACAGCTTCTTGGTATAGCTATCTAGACACCAGGGTAATTACACTGGCCTTTAGTTATAAATTCAACAAAGGCGAAAATTTAACTCCGCGAAATATTACCGGGGCAGAAGAAGAAAAACAACGGGTAATTTAAATCTTTATCCAACGTTCGGCTATTTGTCCATTTATTTTGATAAAATAATATCCTGATTGCAGTTCATCCGTGA
>JAIBAJ010000212.1 GCA_019695265.1 Bacteroidia bacterium
GATCTAAGCACCGGAACATCCACGAATATGGATGGTAAGTTTGCTTTCCCTCCCCAATTGTCGGTACAAACCATAGCCGTTAGTTATGTAGGGTACGAAAAAATAATCGTAACTCCCACTCAAACCCCATTTACCATCCAGCTCAGACCAGCTAATATTCAATTGGCGGAAATTGCCGTTTTCCCCGGTGAAAATCCTGCCCATCGAATTATTAAAAACTGCAGCAACAACCGAAAAAAAAATAACCCGGAAGAATTGGAATCCTTTCAATACCAGGCTTATCACAAAATGCATTTTACCGCCGAATTACCCCCAAACGATTCAGGGGCTGAACTAAGCGAAGATGCCAAAAACCTCCGTGAATTCTTCGATAAAAGCAATATCATGCTCATCGAAAGTGTAAGCGAAAGAACTTTCATTAATCCAAAAAACTCTGAAAAAGTTCTTGCCAGCCGAATCTCCGGACTTCAAGACCCGCTTTTCTCCTTGCTTTCCTCCCAACTGCAAAGCTTCTCCTTCTACAACGATTACTTCTCTCTCGGTGATAAAAAATACCTGAATCCCATTTCAACCAATAGCACCAATAGCTATTTCTTCTTATTGGAAGACACCCTCTTTCAGGGTAACGACAGCGTATTTGTAATTTCTTACCGTCCTCGAAAAAACACCAATTTCGATGGACTTAAAGGTATCCTCTACATTCACTCAGCTGAATGGGCCATTCAACAAGTTATTGCAGAGGCAATGGAAGAAAAAGGGGCCACCCTCAAAATCCAACAACAATACGAAAAGGTTGCCGGACATTGGTTTCCTATCCAACTTAATACCGACTTACGATTGAATAACCTTACAAAGGGAATACCATTACTTGGAGTTGGAAGAACCTATATCAAAAACATTAAAATCAACGACCAGTCCATACAATCTGAATTTAATCGATTTGACCTCGAAATTGATTCCAAAAGCCTGCAACAAAATCAAGAAATTTGGCAAAAATACCGTGTTGATAGCCTTTCTGAAAAAGATTGGAACACCTACCGTTACCTCGACAGCCTGAGTCAGATCTATAACTTTGAAAAGAAACTCAAAGCCTTAAAAACCATTGCCAATGGAAAAATCCCCATCGGATTTATCGACCTGGACCTGGAAAAAATTATTGGAGCAAATGACTATGAAGGTTTTAGACTCGGATTGGGGGCCAATACCAATGCAAAACTCTCTCGTTTCCTCTCCCTGGCCGGTTATTTCTGTTACGGAACCAGAGATAAAGCATGGAAATACGGAGGAAGCCTAGACCTCCAAATTGACCGCAAAAACGATATTGCCTTTACCCTAGTTTATAAACATGATCTCCAGGAAAGCGGAGGCTCCTATTTCCTTGCCGATCGAAAAACCTTATTCACCGAAACCTTACGAAAAACCTTCGACTTCCGAAGAGATTTTTCCACCAGATACGATGCCCTGTTTAAATTTCGTATCTTTCAATATGCACTCTTTCAAGTAGGTGTAAGCCGGCAACAAATAAAGGCCGTTGACAATTATTCCTTTGGTATTCCCGATAAACCGGTATACCTTACCACAAAAAGCTATGATTTTAATGAAGCCCTTGTCGGTTTAAAATTTGCTTTCCGCGAACGCTTCGTTAAATCCGGGGATGATATTTTTTCTAAAGGAACCCAATTCCCTATTCTCTACATAACCGCAACCAAAGGTTTCAGGATAAACGCTAAAGACATCCCTTCCGCTTTTGACTATTGGAGAATTGAAGCCCGAATAGAAGACGATTTCTTTATTCGTAAATTGGGAAAACAAACTTTTTGCCTGCAGGGTGGAATGGTATGGGGTAATCTGCCTTATACCAAACTTTTTGCGGGTCGAAGCGGATGGTATAAATTTCCGGTAGCTACCCAAAATTACTTCGAAACTATGCGAAGCAATGAATTTCTTACTGATCGCTACCTGGCACTTTTCCACCGACATAACTTCGGCGAGTTACTCATTAAAACCAAATACTTCTCTCCCGAAATAATCCTAGTTAACAACCTGGGTTTCGGTTGGCTTTCTAATCCGGAAAACCACCATGATGTAAGCACTAGAGATTATAAACACGGCTATTTTGAAACCGGTGTGGTTCTCGACAATATTCTAAAAATTAACTTCGCCGGCTATGGAGCAGGTATTTATTACCGATATGGTGCCTACCAAAATGCCAAAGCCATTGACAATTGGGCCTTTAAACTCAGTTTAAACATTAACCTAACCCGATAACTCCATGCAGGCAACCATCGTACACCGATTAACCGGTCATGCAGGCCCCATCTATTGCCTGGCCTATGGATTAAAAGCACATACTATCTTTAGTGGTAGCGCCGATAGGTTTGTGGCAGAATGGGACTTGGAAACCGGTTTGCCTTCTTCTTTTTCCATTAAACTGCAAACCATTCCTTACAGTATTCTTCATTTACAAGAACGCAAATTACTTTTAATCGGCAACGGACAAGGTGAAGTGCACTGGATTGATTTGGTCAGC
>JAIBAJ010000213.1 GCA_019695265.1 Bacteroidia bacterium
GCAGACCGAAAAGTATGTTCTGTGGATGAAACACCGGAAGGCTGGATGGGATTAGATATAGGGGAAAAAACAATTGCAATGTTTAGAGAAGCCATTTTAAACTCTAAAACCATCTTATGGAATGGACCCATGGGTGTATTTGAAATGGAAAATTTTGCACAAGGCACCATATCCATTGCCAAATCAGTAGCCGAGGCTTCCCAAACCAAATCGGCTTTTTCTCTGGTAGGAGGTGGGGATTCGGTTGCGGCTGTAAACAAATTTAATTTAGCTGACAAAGTAAGTTATGTTAGCACCGGAGGTGGTGCAATGCTTGAATATTTAGAAGGAAAAGTATTGCCTGGCGTTAGGGCAATTAAGGGTTAATTTGAACAAGATGGCAATTTATATAAATGGTTTAGGAAATATTTCGGCTCAAAAAACCTGGGATAATTCTCAGTTCTTAACTGAAATTACCGAGTACCAGGATAATTATCTAAAATCCGTTGATCCGGATTATAAAGAATTCATTAATCCGGTAGCTATTCGGAGGATGAGTCATGTTATCAAGATGGGCATTGCTTCGGCCAAAATTTGTTTGAAAGATGCCGGTTTAGACATGCCTGATGCAATAATTACCGGCACAGGATTTGGCTGTATTGAGGACACCGAAAAATTTTTGATTCAGGTTATTGACAATGCCGAAGAACAACTTACTCCTACGGCTTTTATGCAAAGCACTCACAATGCTGTAAATGGGCAATTGGCAATTATTTTAGGTTGCAAGAATTATAATTTTACCTATTGTCAAAGAGGTTTTTCATTTGAGAACGCCTTATTGGATTCCTATTTACAATGCAAGGAAAAACCAAATGCCCAGGTATTAGTTGGAGGATTTGACGAAATTTCGCCTAATTATTTTAAGGTAAACGATCGGATTGGAATGTGGAAAAAAGAGAAGATTTCGAACTTAGCTCTTTTGCAACATCCTACTGAAGGAACAATAGCCGGAGAGTTTTCCACTTACTTTGTTTTGAGTGATCAACTTAGTGAAAAATCCTATTGTGAACTGAAAGGATTAGACATTTACTATAAACCTAAGCAAACCGAAGATTTAGTGAAAAGGATTCAGGCTTTTTGTGAAAAACATGGTTGTTTGACTCCGGATTTAGTAATTTATGGTCATAGCGGAGATATAACTGAGGACTTTTGGATGGAAGGTGTTAGAAATACCTTGTTTAGTGAGCTGCCAGGAGCTTATTATAAGCATTTGTGCGGAGAACATTATACAGCATCTGCCTGGGCGACCTGGTTGGGAGCCAAAATAGTAAAAGAGAATCATGTTCCTGAAATTGTTTTGTTACCGAACTCCAAAAAACCTGCTGAGTTAAGGCAAGTTTTGTTGGTAAACAATTACCGCGGTAGGAATTTTTCGACCATTTTATTAGAAAAGGCCTAATTGGAAGTAGGTTGATCGACTTTATCGACTAATAACCAATGGGGCATTAAACCCATCCGGAAGGTTGTTGTCATAGCTACACTTTAACCCCTTCATTTTTTGTAGCCATGAAAAACATTCTTTTTCTTATTGGCCTATTCTCAGTAATTTATTGTAAAGGTCAATCCCCCAAGCTTTATATCCAATTGGTGACTCACAATGAGCCATCGGATAACCTTCAAAACCCTGTTAACTATGCTATAGGCAAGCAAAAAATCCTTCAAATGGCTGATATTGTCGTTAATCACGAAGCCAAATGGAACTTGCAATCGTCGGATGGTTTTGTATTTGGAGCCAGGCTTGACCAACAAACCACCGGAACCAATGTATTTTCAACCTTGGCATCGGCCCCTTATCAAACAGCCATTGAAATTGACCCAAGAAACAAGAACTTCAATGGCAGAAATATAGCTGACCAATGGTATTTACTGGATTCGCTTGGAGCCAACCCCTCTTATACTGTTGGCGGTTTTATCTATTATGTTTGTCAGCCCAGCAATTTGTTACCTGATTGGTTTCAGTACCAGGATACTATAACCGGATTGGTACATGGAAATAAGTTAAAGCTTCAACTTTTGTCGGGGGCGGGTAGTGCAGGAGGAAATGTGATGCATTGCAATGATTTATATGACTTTGGAATATTTAAACCTGATACGATTGACCGGTTTTATATGCACAATCCAAACCGCAGTCTTTGGTGCCTGGGTACAGGATGCGCTCCGGTTTTGGATTCGCTGAGTGATGTACAGGCCATTATTGATCTTATCCAAGGACAAGCTGATAGCATTTATGCCGGTTTATGGCCATCGGATAAATTTTATATGACCAGAATAATGACCAATCAACGCGAATTTGGACCATTATTCTTCAGTAAATTGGAAATGCTGTTGGATTCGCTAGGATCTATATCGAACGAGAAGTTGGAATGGGCTACCTTGGGAGAAACCTTTGAAGCCTTTCAAAACTGGCAAGTTCAAACCGGAATGGATTACAGCCAATGGAGCTGCGGACAATACGCTACTTCTTTGGAAGAAAACAACCAGGAAGAA